>JBHACB010000047.1:0-7335 GCA_041854325.1 Porphyromonas sp. | reverse complement strand
CGTGCTACACGGCTCAGCACGTGCGCCCTATTGAACATACACGCCCCACAGTGGATGATGATGTCGTACACGCTAAGGTCTGTGGGGTAGTCGCTCCCCGAGATTACCTCTATCTGTAGCCCCTGACCATAGCGCTTGCGCAGGAGGGCTGGTATCTTCACGCGCCCTATATCCTCAGTAGCTGGGGCATGTGTACAGGCCTCTGCGATGAGCACTCGGCTACCATCCCTGAGACTATCGAGAGCCTTGGCACCCTCGACGAAGAGATCTATATCGCCCTTGTACGCTGCAAAGAGCACCGAGAAGGAGGTGAGTAGCGTCCCCTCGGGCTTGAGCGGATAGACCGTGGCGAAGGCCTGCGAGTCGGTGATGATCAGGTGTGGAGGCTGGGCTAGAGCCTCGAGCGATGCCACTAGCGTGTCGGGCGTACAGCTCACGATAGTGCACCCCTTGTCGAGGAGCTCACGTATCGTCTGCACCTGTGGCAGTATGAGACGCCCCTTGGGGGCAGACTGGTCTTGGGGCATGACGAGTAGCACTACATCGCCAGCCTGGGCGAGCCTACCCGTAATGCTCTGCTGACCAAAGTCGGCAGGTACCAGTGCCGTCAGGCCCTGTATCAGACGCTCGAGGGCCGTAGGGTCGTGCTGACCGAAGGCGATAGCCGGCGCCGTGCTCTCGAGGCACTGCACCAGAGCCTTGAGGTCGTCCTCGGGATGGGGGCGCAGGTCGCTCTTGCCTAGCACGACGAGGTGGGGGATACGACGCCTCGACAGCTCACTCAGCCACTGCCGCTCGAGGCCGTAGTCGGCATGAGCTACCTCCGTGGGCGAGATGAGTACGATGGCCATATCGGCCCGCTCGAGCGTACGGCGTGTGCGCTCCACGCGCTGTAGGCCGAGGTCGCCCTCGTCATCGTAGCCAGCGGTATCGGTGATGAGGCAGGGGCCTAGGGAGGCCAGCTCCATGGCCTTGCTCACAGGGTCTGTCGTAGTGCCAGGCGTATCCGACACGAGGGCTATATCCTGCCCCGTGAGGGCGTTGATGAGGCTACTCTTGCCACTATTGCGCCTACCATAGATACCGATATGTAGGCGCTGGGCACTGGGCGTAGGGGTCATAGTTGTATTCAAAATCGTAGTGATAATCGTCAGAGATCGCTCCCGATCTCTCGCCAAAGGTACTAATTTGTCGCATTAGCCCTAGGGTAGGCGACACGACCTATCTCCTAGCCTACCTCGTAGGCGACACACCGCTCGAGAGATTTCGCACCTACACCGCAGGCTGTACCCCCACAGAGCCATGGTGTACGGGGCAGGGCTAACGACCTTACCAATCGATTATTTTGCTAACTTTGCGCTCGTCTTATCTGTCTCCACTCTAGAGGCTTGGCCGAGATGCCGAGGCGGGTAGACCCCAAGGCATTAAATTACAAATAAATAACAATTATAGTACACGATGCAAAACAAAGGATTTGTAACTTTCGTTACAGTTAGTTTGGCACTGATCTGTGCTTTCTATCTCTCCTTCTCGTTCGTAACGAACAGCTACGACAAGAAGGCAGAGGCCCTAGGTGCGGTAGCTGGCAAGGCTTATCTCGACTCTATGGCCAATGAGAAGGTATGGCTCGGCTACACGCTCAATGAAGCTCGCAAACAGCAGATCGGGCTGGGGCTCGACCTCAAGGGCGGTATGAATGTCGTCCTCAAGCTCAACGCTGGCGATCTCCTCCGCTCGCTCTCCAACAACAGCGAGGACGCCAACTTCCACAAAGCTATCGAGCAGGCCTCTGCGGCTGGTGGTGGCGACTTCATCAAGGACTTCGTCGCCGAGTATCGCAAGCTCGAGCCTACGGCCAAGCTCTCCGTCCTCTTCGGCTCGGGTGCCCTGCGCGACAGGATCACGACGAGCACCAGCGACGATGAGGTAGTAGCCCTGCTCGAGGAGCAGTACGACAGTGCCATCGAGACGTCCTTCAACGTACTGCGTACGCGTATCGACCGCTTCGGTGTCGTAGCCCCCAACCTACAGCGCATGGAGGGGCAGGGACGTATCCTCGTGGAGCTACCTGGTATCAAGGAGCCCGAGCGTGTACGCGAGCTACTACAGCGCAGTGCCAACCTCCAGTTTTGGCGCACGTACAGCTACCCCGAGGTGCAGGCCGACCTAGCGGCTGCCGATGCACGCCTAGCGGAGCTAAGCGGTGTGGCTACAGCACCTGCTGCTACGCCTGCCGATAGCACTACGGCGAGCGACAGCACGGCCGTAGACAGCACAGCCACGGCAGAGCCTCTCGGCACTGGGCGCGAGTCGCTATCGTCGTACATCCAGTTTGGCAACTATGGCGGTGCCGTAGTGGGCTATGCACGCTCTATCGATATGGCCAAGATCGACTCCATGGTGGCTCTAGCCAAGGAGCAACGCCTGATACGCGAGGATCTAAGCCTCATGTGGGGCGTCAAGGGTATCACCGACGACAACGGCAAGCAGACCGACCTCTACCCACTATACGCCATCCGCACCAACCGCAGCCAGACCCCCGACCTCGGTGGCGATGCTGTGAGCTCGGCCTCGGCTCAGCTCGACACACAGTTTGGCGCCAAGCCCTACGTCTCTATGACGATGACCTCGGAGGGCGCACAGAAGTGGGCTCGCCTGACGCGCGACAACATCAACCGCGCCATCGCTATCGTGCTCGATGGCGTCGTGTACTCGGCTCCCAACGTACGTAGCGAGATCACCGGTGGGCACAGCCAGATAGACGGAGGCTTTACCTTCGAGGAGGCTACCGACCTCGCCAATACGCTCAACTCGGGCAAGATGGAGACCTCCGTCGTGATCGAGCAGGAGAGCGTCGTAGGACCTACGCTCGGTGCGGCCTCTATCCGCTCGGGGGTGATCTCCTTCGCTATCGCCCTAGCGCTACTGATGCTATACATGTGCCTCGCCTACGGCTTCATCCCTGGTATGGTGGCCAACTCGGCCCTCGTGGTCAATAGCTTCTTCACGCTCGGTATCCTCGCCTCGTTTGGTGCCGTGCTCACGCTCCCTGGTATCGCGGGTCTTGTGCTCACGCTCGGTATGGCTGTCGATGCCAACGTACTGATCAACGAGCGCATCAAGGAGGAGCTCCGCAAGGGCAAGGATATGACACGCGCCATCGCCGATGGCTATGGCAATGCCTTCAGTGCTATCTTCGACTCCAACATCACGACGATCCTCACCGGCGTAGTACTCTTCTACTTCGGCACAGGGCCCATCCGTGGCTTTGCCACGACACTCGTCGTGGGTCTGGTGGCATCGTTCATCACGGCCGTATTCCTGACGCGTATGATCTTCGAGGCCCTCGACAAGAAGGGCAAGCTCCGCGGTCTCACCTACGACACCGTAGTAACGCGCAACCTCTTCGTCAACCCTAGCTACAATATCCTCGGTGCTGGCGTCAAGGGCTATATGCTCGCTATCGTGGTGCTCGTGCTGGGCATAGGAGCCCTCTTCTCTGTAGGGCTCAATCAGGGTATCGAGTTCTCGGGCGGACGCAACTACGTAGTGAAGTTTGACAAGCAGGTCAACAACGACCAGCTCCGCGATGCCCTCAGCCCAGCCTTCGACGGCAAGCTCATCCTGACGTCTATCGGCACCAATGGCGACCAGGTGCGTATCTCTACCAACTACAAGATCGATGAAGAGAATGAGGCTGTAGAGGATGAGGTCAAGACCAAGCTCTATACGGCCGTCAAGGGCTTCTACGCCACACAGCCTAGCCAAGACGCCTTCCTCTCTATCACCGACTATATCATCGACTCGCAGAAGGTGTCTGCTAGCATGAGCGACGACATCAAGCGCGAGGCCGTGATAGCCGTATCGCTAGCCCTGCTACTCATGGCAGTGTATATCCTGATCCGCTTCCGCAACGTAGCCTTCTCTATCGGGGCCTTTGCCTCCGTAACGGTTACGACGCTGATGATCATCGCCACCTACAGCCTACTGTGGAAGGTGATGCCCTTCACCATGGAGGTGGACCAAAACTTCATTGCCGCCATCCTAGCTATCATCGGGTACGCTATCAACGACGTCGTGATCGTCTTTGACCGTATCCGTGAGGAGGTGGGGCTAAACCCCAAGGCCGATCGCTTCTCGATCGTCAACCTAGCACTCAATACGACGCTGTCGCGTACGTTCAACACCTCGTTCACCACCCTACTGGTGATGCTCATCGTCTTCGCCTTCGGTGGCGCATCGATGCGTAGCTTCACCTTCGTGATCATCCTCGGTGTTATCTTCGGTACCTACTGCACGCTCTTCGTGGCTACGCCTATCGCCTACCACGTGGCCAAGCGTCGCAGAGAGGCTGCCGCCAAGTAAGGGCTCCCACCTCCTATCATGCAGACTGCCTCGGGCCTATGGCTCGAGGCAGTCTGCATGATAGGAGGTTCCTCTTGAGCACATTTTGATAGCTCCGACTGACCCGATCGTACTATTTCATTACAAAAGCAGGGACGATTTGGTAGTTTGAATATTATTTCTTTACTTTGCGACTAAGCAACTGGGTCTATGGCACGCTGCTAGAGACCCGCAGTATTCACCCCCACCAAACGTATCGCCTATAGGAGCATTATTACACCAATATTAAGTAGCATTCAAGTCCAATCTCTAAAACGACGACGACGATGAAGAAATTTGCTTTGTACAGCGACGATCAGTTGGTCGTACTGTACGCCCAAGGGTGTAATGAGGCTTTTGATGCCCTACTGATGCGATACGACGCTTACATTCACTCCTACATACGTTACTCCACGACGGACGAAGACCTCGTCGAGGACATCTTCCAAGATGCCTTTATCAAGGTCATGACCACCATACGTGCAGGCAAATACACCGAGGCTGGGCGCTTCAAGCAGTGGCTCACACGCATTACGCACAACCTCATCATGGACAGCTTTCGCCGACTCAAGACACAGGCCAAGCAACAGCCCTACGACGATGAGGATGCCGTCGATGCCGTCTTTCGTGGCATTGCCTCTGACGACCGCAATGGCGAGGAGGAGATCATCTATGCCGACAGCATCGATGAGCTACACAGTCGCCTCGTCCTCTTGCCTGCCGAGCAACGCGAGGTGGTGATGATGCGCTACTGGGAGGATCTCTCCTTCAAGGAGATCGCAGAGCGCACAGGAGTAAGCATCAATACGGCTCTAGGGCGTATGCGCTATGCGCTGATCAATCTACGCAAGCATATCCAACAATAAGAGCCCAGCCATGAGCGTTACATGGGTGAAGGGTGTGGCACGGCCTCGAGGCCACCATGCCAAAGTCTCACCACTAAGTATCGCTTATGATGCAAACTTACTCCATCATGGGGCCGACGCCTTGCTCCACCAAGGCCGACGACCGCCGAGCACTCGCCTCAGCAAGGCACCAGCAGACACTTGCCAACCTACGCAACCTCGCACGTAGCATCTAGGTCTGCCTCTCACAGCCAAGCCCCTCTGCCTAGTACAATGGCAGAGGGGCTTGGCTTTATTGGTTACTTCTTTCCTCTCTTCAGAGGGTAGCGCGACGGCTCGTTAAGATCTTGCTCAAAAGCGCCATCGAACCCTATCGGTGCAGGTGAAGCATCGCAGTCGTATATCCACACATCGACTGCAGGGATAGGCTCATCCATCCAGCTCTCGGTACGTGCATGGAAGTAGACCACATAATAGATCTCTCCCCTGCGAGCTTTTTTGAGCTCAGAATGCTCCGAGGCATCAAAGGTAAAAGAGCCTTGACCAACGCTTATCGACTACCGTTGTCGGGAGGACACTGCACTGAGGTGAGGAGGAGGGGGAGACTTTTGGACCATATTGAACCGCTTTGGACACTAATGGACATGTAGAGGTAGTGAGCAGGCATACCTTTGTCGTAGCCCAAGGGAGCCAAGAGGCCTCGAAGGTGCAATACACTATATATTACGAGACAGATTTATGATACGACACCAACTCGGCGGACACGCCCAGCCCCAAGCCTTCGGAGCTCTCGCCCTACTCTCTCTAGCCCTGATGTGGCCAAGCTGTACTACGCCTCGTGTGGCACACCGCTCTCACGAGTCTCGGGTACATCAAGTCTCGCACCACGACAGCCTGCGTGGCGAGCAACACTCCCACCAGCTCGAGCTCCTGCATAGGCAGGTCGAGCAGAGCAGCCTCAACGAATACATCGAAGAAGATTACCTAGCTCACCCACAAGGGGGCTCTCCCTGCCTAATACGCAGACGCATACGTAGGCATAAGCTCTCGGCAACGACCCAGCACGACTCGGCTCGACACCTAGACAGCGAGACGTACGTCGTACGCAGGCAGACGGCTCAGCACCACGAGCAGGCTATACGCCAGGCTCATGTAGCCCCCTCGCCCCGTAGGCGGACGCGCCTCACACAGTGGCTAATGTGGAGCATTGGGTTCGTCGTCCTCGCAGTAGTAGTACGCTATGTATATCCTATCGTAGCCCCACTACTCAAGGCAAGGAGGCGAAGAGAGTGAAGGGCTATTCGCCAAGTTGTACACATGCTATCAACCAATTTATCCACCAATTTTATCAACAGTTATTTATTATGAGACCAACAGAAGTCAAGTACATCGTCGTGCACTGCTCCGCAACACGTAGCAACACGACCTACTCGAGCTGGCAGCTCGACCAAGACCACCGCCAAAGAGGCTTTCGGTGTGCAGGCTATCATTTCTACGTCCGTCGCTCGGGCGAGATCGTTGGCCTGCGCTCGACCAATGAGATCGGGGCACATGCACACGGCTACAACCGCTGTAGCATCGGTGTGTGCTATGAGGGAGGTCTACTCCCCGACGGCACACCAGCCGACACCCGTACTCCGCGCCAGAAGACGTCGCTGACACGCTTGATACGCCTCCTGCTAGCCGACTTCCCCCAAGCTATCGTCGTCGGCCATCGCGACCTCAGCCCCGATCGCAATGGCGATGGTCGCCTAGATCGTGGCGAGTGGCTCAAGGCTTGCCCCTGCTTCGATGCCCTAGCAGAGTATCGCCCGCTGGTACTAGGCAGAGAGGAGGTGCCATGCCGATGACACCACCTCCACCTCATCCACGCACACAGCTCTACACCGCGGTAGGGATGTCGCTACTAGGGGCAGTGCTCCTCTTCGCGGGCTTCGTAGTGCCTCCTAGCGGACAGATAGATGCAAGTGTACTCATAGCCTTCGGCGAGATGCTGACCTTCGCTGGCGCACTCTTCGGTATCGACTACCACTACCGACGCCGATAGCGATGAGAGGGTCGTGGCTGTGCCTAGAGCCAGCCACGGCTCCTCCACAGAGGGGCTAGG
>JBHACB010000046.1:0-42316 GCA_041854325.1 Porphyromonas sp. | reverse complement strand
GTTGCCACCTGTGGTGTGAGTGGTGGCGACGAAGTCCACAGGCATACGCCACTGCCCCTGCGCATCGCGCACAGCCCAGCGGTTGTCCTTACCATACGACTGTGTGCGGTAGATCTCCTTGAGGCGAGGGGCTACGGTGAACTCCCAGGTCGTGGAGTCTTCCTTCTGCATCACGCCATCGAGCCATGTCTGGTGTAGGTAGGTAACGCCATCGCGAGGCTCGTAGCCACGGATATTGCCATAGGTAAAGCGTAGGGTCGAGTTGGCATCGGGCCATAGCTGCTCTAGTCCATGCAGCTCTAGGAGACCTCCCACATAGGTACGTCGAGCGCGGTCTATGGGGTCATCGTACTTGGCTAGAGCTGTGGTGAGAGCGGTACGCTCCTCCTTGAGGCTACGCTCGAGGCTAGCCACTAGGGCATCGGCCTCGGGGTCGGCACTGGTGCCCGCATATAGAGCTAGCAGGCGATCGGCTGTAGTATAGCTACTCTCGTATAGCTTGTCTACGTAGGCATCGATAGAGCCTAGCTGTGCCACGCCATCGCGGATAGCACTGGGCCAGTGTTGGCTAGCTACACGGGCGCAGTACTCGGTGAGGATAGCCTTGGCGACACGCTTGTCCACGAGGGCGTCGTACTCATCGTCGTAGTAGTGGCGTATCTCCTTCTCATCTCTCGAGAGCTGGAGGGTACGTACTAGGTCGATACACTGCAGAGGCCCCTCGCTGAGATACCATAGGCGTGTGCGTAGATCTCTACGCTGTACTATGGCATCTCGTATCGTACCGATAGCCTCGGTGTAGGCCTTGAGGTGGGGAGAGGAGGCGTTGTCTAGCAAGCTCTGCATCTGCTGTCGCTTGGCCTCACCTAGGTGGCGTACCTCTATGCCCCAATTGGCACCGATAGCCCGTTTGTAGGCATTCTGCGACCAAGCATATTTGGAGGCATACTTGATCTTGATCTTGGGATCGGCAAGCATTTCTGCGAGCATCACTTCTTGGCGAATGGCACGCATGCGTATGCGTATATCGTTGTCTATGCTCTTCCACTCCTGTACTTCCTCAGGCAGGTAGAAGCGATTGGTGCGCCCAGGGAAGCCCATGACCATGGCGAAGTCGCCCTCTTGGACGCCACGAGTGGAGATGTTGAGCCAGCGCTTGGGGCGTAGAGGAACGTTGCTCTCGGAGTAGTCGGCAGGGTTGCCATTGGCATCGGCATAGATGCGGAAGAGAGAGAAATCACCCGAGTGTCGGGGGTACGCCCAGTTGTCTGTGTCGGTTCCGAATGCCCCGATAGAGCTAGGTGGAGCACCTACGAAGCGAATGTCGGAATAGATCTTTTTGGTGAAAAGGAGATAGCGGTTGCCGTTGTAGAAAGCTTTGATTTCCATTTCGGTTCCCTTGGGGAGCTTGCCAGCACGCTTGGCCGCTAGCCCTGCGAGATAGCTAGGCGATAGGTAGGCCATACTATTGGGATCCTTGATCTTCTTGAGCTCACGCTTGACGTAGTCGGTAACGTCTTCTATAGCATCGATGAAGGTGATCGTAACGCCCTTGGCCGGTAGCTCCTCGGCAAGCGTCTGAGACCAGAAGCCATCTTGTAGATAGTTGTGCTCCACACTACTTAGGGCACGGATAGCATCGTAGCCACAGTGGTGATTGGTCATCACGAGACCTTGGCTACTGATGAGCTCGCCAGTACAGCCCTGATCGAATATGACGACGGCATCCTTGAGAGAGGTGCCATTGGGGTTGTACACATCGTACTCAGCGAGGCGTAGGCCACGCTCCTTGAGCTCGGGATATTTGTGCTTGAACTGCTGCATCAGCCACATACCCTCGTCGGCGTGTAGGCATGTAGCCCCCATCGATACGAGGGTCACTAGGCAAAGGAAGGTTTTCTTCATATCTGTATGTTATAGCTTGTGTTATCAAGTCAATTGAGTGCCATGTAGGCATTGTAGTACTGAGGCTGACCTGTTACCTCTTCTCCAGCCCAGTCGGGTAGCGGATAGGTCGTCTCTAGACTAGGCACCTCTAGCTCAGCGAGCACTAGCCCTGAGTGCCGTCCGGCGAAGACATCCACCTCCCACAGGTTCCCTTGGTGTGGCACGAGATAGCGATCCTTGATGAGGGTGCGCCCTTCGCATAGCCTGATGAGAGCTCGCGCCTCTGCCAACGGAATGGCATACTCGTATTCCTCTCGCGATAGTCCTGTGGGGTCGGTAGGCCCCTTGATAGTGATGAAGGCCTCGCTATCGCGTATGCGTATTCGTACGGTGGGCAGTATCGACAGGTAACCCTGCTCGATATGGTGCACACGTACGGCATCCTGACGAAAGGCGTCTGAGACGACAAGGTGTTTGTGTTCTATCTCCATATGCTTAGCCGATAGTTACTTGGGTAGCTCCATAGCTGTACTCACGAAAGGAGGCATCCTGCCAGCGACAGCCCTTGTATCGGTAGCGGAGCTCAGCGATGATCTTGTTGCGTAGCACACCCTCGCCCTTGCCGTGGATGAAGATCAGCTTGCGCCCACGGTGAGAGAGGTTGGTCTGCATAACCTCATTGAACTTACCCATCTGATACTGCAGTATCTCTGCATTGCCCATACCAGCCGTACTATCTAGGAGCTCCTCGATGTGTAGGTCTACGACTAGTGGTTCGTCAGGCTTAGGTTGGGGGGCTGTGGAGTGGGGTACCTTAGGGGTATGCTCCTTATTCCCCTTGGTCTGCATAGCGGTAGCTAGACGGCTCGTGTCGAGTGCGAGGGGAGTGTCTAGGGCCTTGCTCTTACGCACTAGATCAAGCACCCAAGCCTTGTCCTCAAAGAAGTCATTGTCTACGAAGCTATGGAGCTTGAAGAACTTCTTGGTGTCGAGCCTCTGCTCTATCGCATACGTCCCTTGGTAGATACCAGGGTTGTCGGCTAGGGCGATGAGCTGCACGTTGATGCGCTCCAGATCATTGAGATCTGTAGGCTCAAGTTCCTCTAAGAATACCTGACTATCGGGGTCGGCTACACCATGAGCACGCAGATGCCACGTGATGCCACGGCGACTGCTGTAGACATAGTAGAGGCTGTACTTGCTGTCATTGATGAGATAGGTCTCGTAGGCCGTGGAGCCTAGACGCTTGAGGTCGATCGGGAGGTAGGCTAGGTAGGCATCGACCTCTCCGCTAGCAGGCAAGAAGGTGTGAGGCTTGGGTATCTTGCGCTCTTGAGAGGGGAGCCCTTCGCCTATGGACTGATCGCTCTCGGTGGGCCGATGTGTGGCTCTAGATGTAGCTCCCTCCTCGATCTCTGTGGGGCGCTTGGCGAAGGTAGGGGGCTTGTATGCAGGCATGAAAGTATCGCCCTGCTCTACGACTACGCACTGGTCGATGGGCGTCGGTATCTCGAAGCCATCTTCGTCCTCTACCCATGCCGTATCCTTGGTGATGCGTGCTACACGCCCTCCTCCTACGGCATTGAGGAAGCGTATCGTAGCCCCAACCTTGAGTCTATTGTCTGCCATTGCTCTTTTGCTGTTTTATCTACCAAAGGTATCCATTTTTGTCTACATAGCCTATTATCCATCCCCTAGTCAGCGGCTGACGCACTAGGGAGTATGGTTAGCCTCGTAGCGGTTATTATCCCGACAGCACGCATTAACCCTTTAGTTCCTTATGCCCAACTGTCTTTACAGGGGCTTCGCTTAGTGATCACCCCGAGTACAGACCGTCAGAGCCTATATCCTCTTCCTTATCCCTTACCTATGGAAGAGGGGCACCATCGTAGGCTAGCTAAAAAAAGCCTAGGGTGAACGAGGTGGTAGCCCTAGGGCGAACGCCTCATTCACCCTAGGGGAAAAATACGTCAGCCCTAGGGTAAGTTGCAGGGCTGGCGCATCAAAATTCGAATTGAGCTATTAGCTCTAGGTTTTTGTCTAGCTAAGAACCTATTGCTCCATGGTATAGACGACTTCGTATCGCTGCACCTATAAGTAATGCGCCATCCCTGTCTAGTCAGAGGTATATGAGCACTGAGGGGAAGGAGCTATAGAGTATTTGATAGATACAGATCAGGTGCCTATGAGCATCTCTAGCAGTGGTGAGGCTAGGAGTAGCAGGAGTGGGGGAGAATGACTATATTTGTGTAGCGAACGTTGAGGTGTCGCTATGTAGCGAGCCGATAGACACTCTACCCATTATGATCCATTCACCTACAGACGTCCTCGAGCTGACGAGGTCGCTCTCAGTCAAGAAGTATCAGACACCCCTAGGGCGGTTATTCGTCCTTGGCGTCCTCGCGGGTGCCTACATCTCGATAGGGGGATTGCTCTCTACTATGGCCGCTGCTGGTCTTGCCGAGATAGGCGCAAGCAACCCCATTATTCCTAAGCTCGTCGCTGGTATGACCTTCCCTGTAGGGCTCATGCTCGTGGTACTCGTGGGTGCAGAGCTCTTCACGGGCAATACTGCCTACCTCATACCAGCTACCTTGCGAGGAGATATCCCCAAAACCTACTTCTTGCGCAACTGGGCTATCGTCTACCTCGCCAACCTCGTCGGAGCGTTATTGTTTGACTATCTGCTCGTCTATCGGGCTGGTATCCTAGATAGCCCTATCTATGCTAGCTACATAGTGCAGGTGGCGGAGGCGAAGGTTGGCCTGTCGTATGAGCAAGCCTTCCTGCGTGGGATAGGTGCCAACTGGCTTGTATGCTTGGCCGTATGGCTAGGCTTCTCCTCGCGTGATATGCTCGGTAGGCTCGTGGGGCTTTGGTGGCCAGTGATGGCGTTCGTTACTATTGGGCTCGAGCACTCGATCGCCAATATGTTTTACCTGCCCATGGGGATGCTCTATGGAGCGAATGTGTCGATTGGAGAAGCCATTTGGCACAATCTACTCCCCTCCACTCTAGGCAATATAGTGGGAGGTGCTGGGCTAGTAGGAGGGCTGTACGCTTGGCTCTATAGTCGAGAGGCTTGATCCAATACGTCAGCAAGCTAACGACATAGCATAGAGGACGGCTCGCAAGTGCTACCGCAGGGAGATGCCCAATTGGTACAATGCTGAGAAAACGGTATCTTTGCCCTATATGAGAGACTTTATCATCACAGACGTCAAGAGTGAAGAAGCCGTGCTTGTGGGCCTGATCACCCGTACCCAAACGGAGGAGCAGGTCAAGGAATATCTTGACGAACTAGAGTTCCTTAGCGAAACGGCAGGCGTGCGCCCTGTCAAGCGCTTCGTGCAGCGACTAGAGTCGGCTCACTCCGTTACGTTCGTGGGCAAGGGTAAGCTCGAGGAGATACGGCTGTATGTAGAGGAGCATGAGATAGGGCTTGTGATCTTCGATGACGAACTCAGTCCCAAGCAACTTCGCAATATCGAGGCCACACTCAAGGTCAAGATCCTCGATCGTACGAGCCTCATCTTAGATATATTCGCAGGGCGTGCGCAGACCGCATACGCCAAGACACAGGTGGAGCTGGCCCAGTATCGATACATGCTTCCTCGCCTGACACGTCTGTGGACCCACCTCGAGCGTCAGCGTGGTGGTGTGGGGCTAAGGGGACCAGGGGAAACGCAGCTGGAGACAGACAAGCGCCTTATTCAAGACCGCATTAGCCACCTCAAGGAGGAGCTCAAACAGATCGACCGCCAAATGGCGCTACAGCGCAAGAATAGAGGTAAGATGGTGCGTGTGGCCTTAGTTGGCTACACCAATGTGGGCAAGAGTACTCTAATGAACACCTTGGCCAAGAGCGAGGTGTTCGCCGAGAACAAGCTCTTCGCCACACTCGACACCACCGTACGCAAGGTGATCGTGCACAACCTCCCGTTCCTTCTAAGTGATACCGTAGGCTTCATTCGCAAGCTCCCGACCGAGCTGGTAGAGAGCTTCAAGAGCACGCTCGATGAGGTGCGTGAGGCCGACCTGTTGGTGCATGTGGTCGATGTGTCGCACCCCAACTTTGAGGAACAAATCGAGGTCGTCAATACTACCCTGCGAGAGATTATTGGTTCAGACGAGAAGCCTATGCTACTTATCTTCAACAAGATTGATGCCTTCACATGGGACGAGAAGCACGAAGACGACCTGTCGCCTCGTACCAAGCGCAACATCTCTCGCGACGAACTGCAAAGTACCTGGATAGCACGCCTAGGAGACGACTGTCGCTTCATCTCCGCACGTCACCTCGATGGTATTGACGACCTCAAGAAGCTACTCTATGATCGGGTCAAGGAGATACATGTACAGCGGTTTCCGTACAACGATTTCTTGTTTCAAGACTACGATACTCTAGCAGGCGACGACGAATGAGTACTGTGTCTATTCGGCCACTATATGGCGATGAGTACGCCTCGGAAGAGGCCGTCCTACTCATCAATCTAGGCTCTCCTGTATCGCCAGAGGTGGATGATGTACAGCGCTTCCTCGATACCTTCTTGATGGACGAGCGTGTTATCTCCATATCCCCCTTTTGGCGTAGCTTGCTGGTGCGACAGGTTATCGTGCCTCTGCGGGCTCCTCACTCCTCTCGCAATTATCGTAAGATCTGGGACGACGAGACCAAGACGTTCCCTCTAGTAAGACACTCGGCACTGATAGCACACAAGCTGAGCCAGAGCATGCACTGCCCCGTCGCCCTAGCGATGCGCTATAGTGTGCCCTCGGTCGATGATGCTCTACAAGCCCTTGTGGCCATAGGAGCCAAGCGAGTCAAAGTACTACCCCTGTATCCACACTACACACGCTCGAGCTTTGAGACCTCAGCAGTGCATGTACTAGCCCGTAGCCGAGAGCTAGGGCTCGACATGGAGCTATGGGTGCTACCTACGTTCTACCACGATGCGGGCTATCGTCGCGCCCTAGCCGATAGTGTTCGACCCCATCTACAGGAGCCGTTTGACAAGGTTATTGTATCAATGCATGGCATCCCTCTATCGCATTTGTCTCGCCCCTGTAGAGTGGACAATGGCAATACTCGCCACTGCCACAGCCGTCAGCATAGCCCCCAAGAGATAGCCACCTGCTATCGCCTGCACTGCGAACGCACTACCGACTATCTCTGTCGTGACCTTGGGCTTCGGGCCGACCAGATAGAGCTTGTCTATCAAAGCCGATTGGGGTGGCATGAATGGATCAAGCCCTACTTCTCTCGGCGCGTTAAGCAGTGGGCGCGTGAGGGAACCAAGCGAGTCGTAGTACTATCGCCCTGCTTCGTATGCGACTGCCTAGAGACCCTTGAGGAGATCGAGGTCGGCTATCGACAGGCGTTTTTGGCCTCTGGAGGCAAATCCTTTACTTATGTCCCCTGCCTCAATAGCGGAGATGCTTTCATAGAGGTGCTACACCACCATATAGCTAACAATAATCCCCTAGATCCATAATTTGCATAGAGTGCCTTGATGATGATCAAAAGACTTGCTTCTCTCCTAGTCGGTGGGTTGGCCCTTGCTAGTTGTGGACTGTCTCGCCAAGCTCCTCCACCCAGCCTCGTCTATCCTATCCCGACGGAGGCCCAGATAGCATGGCAACGGCTAGAGACTTATGCATTCGTACACTTTGGGCTCAATACCTTCAACGACCTAGAGTGGGGCTATGGCAATACGCCTGGGGCTACTTTTGCCCCCGATACGCTCGATGTGGAGCAGTGGGTACGCACTTTCAAGCAGGCGGGTATGCGAGGCGTCATACTCACAGCCAAGCACCACGACGGCTTTTGTCTATGGCCTACTAAGACGACGGAGTACTCGGTCAAGAACAGCCCATGGAAAGAAGGGAAAGGCGACCTCGTACGTGAGCTAAGTGATGCTTGCCGTCGCTATGGGTTACGTTTCGGGCTCTATCTAAGCCCATGGGATCGCCATCATGCCGAGTATGGTCGCCCTGAGTATCAGCGTACCTTTCATGAGCAGATACGTGAGCTAGCAGAGGGCTACGGTGAGCTCTTCGAGTATTGGTTCGATGGAGCCAATGGCGGTACTGGATGGTATGGTGGTACCGATGAGACACGCTCGATCAATCCCAAGGAGTACTACCTCTACGAAGAGGCAGCCAAGATACTGAGGGCCAATAACCCCAACATCATGATCTTCGGCGGCACGGTTCCTACTATACGCTGGATTGGCAACGAGCAGGGCTGGGCAGGCCAAACCAACTACTCTGCCTATTCATATGAGCAGGAGGAGCACCACAAGCAGGCTCAGTGGGGTATGCGCGATGCCGATCAGTGGCTTCCTGGCGAGGTTGATGTGAGCATTCGGCCAGGATGGTTTTATCATCAGAGGGAGGATCATCAAGTACGCTCTGTAGCCAGCCTTACCAATATCTACTATCAGAGTGTCGGGCGTAATGCTAACCTATTGCTCAACTTCCCTGTAGCCCTCGATGGTCGTATTCCCAAGACCGACTCGCTCAATGCTGTGCACTGGCACCAGCACCTACAGCAGAGCTTCGCCAACGACCTCTTGGCTCAGGCACGTATCGAGGCGCGCAATACTCGACAAGGCGAGACCTATGCCCCTAAACATCTCATAGACGATTCTGACGATACCTATTGGGCCACGGCCTCTGGCGCAGAGGAGGCAGAAGTGGTGTTCTACTTTCCCCATACGCGAGTCAACACTATTGGCCTACAAGAGTATATTCGCTTTGGGCAGCGTGTCGATGCTTTCGAATTGGCTACTCGCGATGCCTCGGGTGCATGGCTACCTATACGTACGGTCGATAGCCTAACGACGATTGGATACAAGCGCCTGATACGCCTAGAGGCTGTCGATACCGATGCGATCCGTCTACGTATCACCAAGGCACGAGGTGAGGTATGTCTAGCCAGTGTGTCTGCCTATTTGGTGCCAGAGCTTGTAGAGCCTCCGATGATACACCGCACGGAAGATGATAAACTTGTGCTCACCTCCACAGCCTATGGCAACGAACTGCGCTATCGAGTGGCTGATGGCCCCTGGCAGACCTATACTCAGCCCGTGCCTCTGCTCGGCCACCACGTTGAGGTCGAGGCTCAGGCTGTCTCTCGTAGTGATGCTCGTATCTCGGCCCAGAGTAGTAAGATGCTTGGCTATTCGGCATCTATCATTAGTACACCCGAGATCTCCCCTGAGCGACGAGTACGGCTCCTCGATGGCGAAGGTAACGTTCCTCTAGTGCTACCCAAAGGGGTGCGTGAGCTAACCCTAGAGCTAGACAAACCTAGACCAATAGCTCGGCTAGAGTATATCCCCGACCAGCGCAGAGATGCCAATGGGCATATACAGGACTATGAGCTCTATATTGATGATCAGCTGGTCGCCAAGGGTGAATTTGCCAATATTAAGAACAACCCTATTCCCACCGATTTGATCCTTGATCAGCCCATTGTAGGTAGGCGTCTGCGTCTCGTCGTTGTTCGCACGGCAGGCGATACCTCTCACGTCTCCATCGGCTCCCTCCAGATCTACTAGGCTTAGCTATAGTATTCGCGGGACGCCCATCTAGATGGGCGTCCCGCGAATACTTCCTTTAGAGAAGCTAAGTGTTGGATGGCTCTCACATGCAGGGCTGAAGCTAGCCCTTGATGGCGAGGATCTCGATCTCTACAAGGCCATTCTTGGGGAGAGTGCGCACAGCTACGGCACTTCGGGCTGGGAAGGCGCCCTCAAACTGATTGGCATATACGGCATTCATGGCTGCGAAGTCGCTCATGTCAGCGAGGAAGCAAGTTGTCTTGACAACGTCGCTCATTGACATGCCTGCCTCCTCAAGGATAGCACGGATATTGCGAAACACCTGCTCGGTCTGCTCG
This sequence comes from Porphyromonas sp., assembly GCA_041854325.1. Lineage (GTDB taxonomy): Bacteria > Bacteroidota > Bacteroidia > Bacteroidales > Porphyromonadaceae > Porphyromonas. The sequence goes on along the minus strand of JBHACB010000046.1, from coordinate 32,523 downwards.
GTGATACCACCAGCGACGAAGTCGCCCGTCTGTGGGTCGATACCTAGCTGACCCGAGGCATACAGAGTCTTGTCTACGAGGATCGCTTGGCTGTAGGGGCCGATGGCCGCTGGTGCAGCTTGGGTAGAGATTACTTTCTTCATAATGATATGTTATTGTTAGGGGTTATCTGCGGCGAGTGGTCGTCTTTTGCGTAGAGGTTTTCTTAGCAGAGGTTTTCTTGGTGGTAGCCTTGGAGCTAGGGGGCGTAGAGACGGGTGCCACCTGCTTGAACGACTGCATTGCAGTGGGCATATAGGCTTGTATCTCCTTGATACGCTTCTCTTCGCTAGGGTGCGTGCTTAGGAAATCGTTGCTATTGCCTCCACCAGAATTGCTTGCCATTTTCTGCCACAACGAGATGGCATAGTTGGGATTATAGCCAGCTAGAGCCATGAGTACCATGCCCATTTTGTCGGCTTCATATTCTTGCTTGCGCCCGAAGGGTAGGGCAACGAAGACATTGGATCCTAGGCCATAAGCCTGGTTGATGACCATCTGTAGAGTCTGCGACTTGTTGCCCACGGCAGCCCCTAGCAGTTGCCCACCTAGGCTCTGTAGCATGGCATTGCTTAGTCTCTCGCTAGAGTGTCGAGCTAGAGCATGCGCTATCTCGTGCCCTAATACAGCTGCCAGCTCAGCATCGGAGCCTACTCCTTGTCCAATAAGCTTGAGTAGGCCCGTGTAGACAACGATTTTGCCTCCAGGCATACAGAAGGCATTGACTTGGTCGCTATTGACGACATTGACCTCCCAGCTCATTTGTTCGATGAGGTCGGTCATATTGTTGTCTCGCAGGAAGACATTGGTCGCTGATATGAGTCGACGGCTTACTTCATTCACGCGAGCATCTTGCGTCAGCACACCTTGGCTACGAGCTTGGCTTACGAAGCCACTGTACTGCGACTGACTCATGGCGAGGACTTCACTGTCGGAGACGAGGTTGAGCGTACGACGCCCAGTGATAGGCACAGTACCACATGAGCTTAGTAGAGTGGCGACAGCTAGGCTGGCAAGTATAGTCTTACGTTTCATCTGTTTATCCTAATTATTTGGTTGTTTGTCTATAATCTGTCTATGGCTGGGTTGTAGTCGCTAAGGCAATACGTCTATAGTAGTCGCGAAAAGCCCGATATTCTGTAGCCTCATGCCTAGGGAGTAGGTGTGGAATGCTATCGCTTGAAAGGTCTACAGGGAGCAGGCGATAGATGCCACGACCCGAGGCTGTCTGTTTGTTGACAAATACCCACTGGTATGAGGGTGTGGTGGTGATGCGAGCCGAAGGGCTCTCACGGCGTAGTCTGAGCGTCAAGAGCATACCTCCACGTGTAGCAACAGGGGTACGCTGATTGCTGATGAAGTTGCCCAGCGAGTAGATAACGAAGCTCGTGTGCTGGCGTATGCTATCGGTGATGAATGCTGAGTGCTGCACCACGTGTGGATGGCTACCGATGATAGCGTCTGCTCCCCTCTGGTGTAGCCACTGAGCAAGCTCCCGCTGAGAGGCACTAGGTGTACGCTCATATTCGTTGCCCCAATGGATCTGGACGATCTTGTAGTCTGCCCCGAGACTATCGGCATGGGCCAAGTCGCGTGCTATCTGCTGTCGATCTATGGTGTCGATGCAGGTAGGCTGGGGGATAGGCATACCATTGGTCCCATAGGTGTATGCCATGATGGCGAGGCGCAGGCGACCTAGTGGGTAGATGAGAGGGACAGAGGCTGCACGCTCGATAGCGTTACGGTATGCACCTGTATGTGCTATACCAAGGCTATCTAGGAGGTCGAGTGTACGGACGATGCCACGGGCGTGGCGATCGGCAGTGTGGTTGTTGCTCGTAGTGAGGATGTCGAAGCCCACATCACGCAGGGCATATGCCATGGCATCAGGGGTAGAGAATAGAGGATAGCCCGAGTATGGGCTACCAGCGAATGTCGTCTCGAGGTTGCCGATAGCAAGGTCAGCTCTACTGATGAGAGGTTTGAGGCTGTCGAAAGAGGCCGTGAAGTCGTACGTCCCATCGTTGCGCAGTGCTGCGCGTAGCTGTGGCCCATGGGCCATAATGTCGCCAGCGAAGACTAGGGTGTACTCCTCTGATACCAGGAGAGGTATGCTGTCATGGATGCGTGCCGAGGCTTTCCCTTGGCAAGAGGAGCCTAGGAGTAGGGCGAAGAGCAAGCATAGAGAGATCTGGCGCATAGTAGGTCAGTATTCGGGACGATATTTGCCCTCGTCTTCTCTATCCTCTAGGATGCCGATATAGCTGGTGTAGCGACTAGGGGCTATGTCGCCTTGCTCTAGTGCCTGAAGGACGGCACATGCAGGCTCGTGCGTGTGAGTACAGTTGCCGAAGCGGCATGAGGCACTAGTGGCAAAGATCTCGCGGAAGTAGTGCGATACCTCTCCCTCCTGCATGTCTAGGAGCCCAAAGCCCTTGATGCCAGGCGTGTCTATGAGATAGCCATCGCCATCGGGTAGGGGTACCATCTGCGAGAAGGTAGTCGTATGCATACCCGTGTAGTGAGAGGTGGAGATAGCGGCAGTTCGTAAGGCTATGCCTGGTATCAAGGCATTGATGAGCGTACTCTTGCCTACCCCTGAGTGCCCACTGAATAGGGTGATGTGCCCCTGCATACGCTCGCGAAGGCTATCAAGTCCCTCACCCGTGAGTGCCGATACTCGGTGGCAGGGGTAGCCGATAGAGCTGTAGATAGCTATGAGATCCTCTAGAGCCTCGATCCCCTGAGGTGTCAGCATATCGACCTTGTTGAAGACCAGCTCTGTCGGCACTCGATAAGCCTCGGCATTGGCCAAGAAGCGGTCGATGAAGGTCGTGCTCGTCTCGGGGGCTACCAGCGTGCACACTAGGAATGAGGCATCGATATTGGCAGCGAGTATGTGCGACTGCTTCGAGAGGTTGGCAGCACGGCGCACGATATAGTTGCGTCGCTCCAAGATCTCGCGTACGTAGTGGGCATCGCCTTGTCCCTCGGGTGTCAGCTTGATCTCCACCCTATCACCTACTACGATAGGGCTCGTGGAGCGTATGCCACGCAGACGCATACTGCCCTTGGCCAGGCAGGCACGCTCTGCCCCGTCGTCGCATAGCACTAGGTAGTGGCTACCAGTGTTCTTGATGACCAGACCCTCTATCGTCTTCATCGATGATGCAGTGGCTATGACCTCTCTCAGAGACATATTGCAGTGGCAATATGTCTCTGAGAGGGTAGATCGAGGATCAGACGGTCATGATCTCGCGCTCCTTCTCGGCAAAGGCCTCATCGATGCGCTTGATGTACTTGTCGTGCTCCTTCTGTACGCTAGCCTCGGCATCCTTGGCTACGTCCTCGGGGGTGTTGTCAGTCTTGATACTTTTCTTGATCGCCTCATTGGTATCGCGACGGATGTTGCGTACGCGTATCTTGGCTTCCTCAGCATCGGCCTTGACCTGCTTGACGAGCTCGCGACGACGATCTTCGGTGAGTGGAGGGATGCCAAGGCGGATAATCTCGCCATTGTTCTCGGGCGTAATACCTAGGGGCGAGTTGATGATGGCACGCTCAATGTCTCGGATAATGGTCTTCTCCCATGGGGTGATCACGATGCTCTTGGCATCGGGTATAGTTACGCTACCTACCTGATTGAGTGGCACGAGGCTACCATAATACTCGACCATGATGCCGTCAAGGATCTTGGGGTTGGCCTTGCCGGCACGCACACGCGAGAGCTGTTCGTCGAGGTGGTCTACGGCCTTGCTCATACTGTTGCCTGCCTGGGCAACGAGGCTTTTCAAATCACTCATAACTTGCTATTAGTTGCTATTTTATTGCTTATTTCGTCTGTCTGTGCCCAAGAAGAGGCCGACTACTGGTTGCTTACATAGGTGCCGATGCTATCGCCTCTGAGCACTTTGATGAGGTTGCCTGAGGTATCCATATCAAAGACGACGATGGGCAGATTGTTTTCCATACACATCGTCGTGGCAGTGAGGTCCATGACCTTGAGCCCACGTGTATATATCTCTTGGTAACTGATGCGATCAAACTTCGTTGCCGTGGGATCTCGCTCGGGATCGGCCGTGTAGATACCATCCACGCGCGTCCCCTTGAGCATCACATCGCACTCTAGCTCGATACCGCGTAGGGATGAGCCCGTATCGGTCGTGAAGAAAGGATTGCCCGTACCACACGATAGAATGACAACCTCACCACGCTCCATGGCTTCGATAGCCTTCCACTTGGTATATAGCTCGCCAATAGGCTCCATACGGATAGCCGTAAGTACTCTATTCTTCACCTCTAGGGCAGATAGAGCGGAGGAGAGAGCGAGGCTGTTGATCACGGTAGCAAGCATACCCATTTGGTCTCCCTTGACGCGGTCGAAGCCTTGCGTGGCCCCTTTGAGACCACGGAAGATATTGCCCCCACCGATCACGATGGCGACCTGTGTGCCCATAGCCACAGCTTGTCGGATGTCTTGGGCGTAGTCGTTGAGTCTATCTGTATCAATGCCATACTGCTGGGCTCCCATGAGCGATTCGCCACTGAGCTTGAGCAGTATCCGATTGTATTGCTTCATTCGATTACCTCTATTATATCTAATAATTCATTACAAAGAAACGATTTTTTGAGCCTATAGGCAAATACCCTAGAGCTACAGCCATAGAAACGACTTATATAGTGATAGATATGCTACCAATCTGTGCTCTGTGGACAAGGGGCTATCGCTTGGCTTTCTCTCATCGAGTATCGACTGAGGCGATCCTTCAATGTCGATGAAGGCGAAGATTGAATATCGACTAAGGCGATCCTTTAATGTCGATGAAAGGGGGGATTGAATACCGACCATGGTGGGTATGCTGAGACCGATCTTTGCCTTGCTCTTTCGTGATACAATGACTTGATGCAGTAGAGAGGATTGGGCAGATTTGGCTACCTTTGTGGAATATAATAGTACAATGACAGAGAATGATTATCAACGAAATATTCTATAGCTTGCAGGGTGAGGGGATCAACGCTGGCAAGGCTGCTATCTTCGTACGTCTAGCCAAGTGCAATCTCCGTTGCTCTTTCTGCGACACCGACTTTGATAGCGGCAGAGAGATGAGCAGAGAGGCTATCGCAGAGGCTATCGCTCCCTATCCTAGTCGGTTCGTTATCTGGACGGGAGGTGAGCCAACGCTACAGCTCTCCGAGGAGGATGTTGCCTACTTCCACACCCTGGGCTACACCCAGGCGATCGAGACGAATGGGACGCGTCGCCCTCCTCATGGGCTAGACTACATCACCTGTAGCCCCAAGCCTGAGGCTCTCGGGCGTCTACACGAGTCGTTTCCTGGAGGAGTATCGGAGTTTCGCTTTCCTATCTCTGCTACAGGGCCTCTACCTCCAGCTATCGAGACGCTACCTCCTGCCAAGGCCTATCTCGTAAGCCCGATCTTCGTGGGTGATGATGCGATGCAGCTCGATCCCCAAGCTCTGGATAGATGTGTTGCCTTCGTCATGGCCGACCCACGCTGGCGCCTTAGCCTACAGATGCACAAGCTAATCAATATCAAGTAGCACCCATGCGTACGCTGACCTCTCTTACCCTCCTGCTCTGGTGGCTCTGCTCTAGTGGATGTACCCCTATCAGACAGCAAGCCGAGCGTGCCTCCGCACGGGGCGAGTATGCAGAGGCTGCGACCCTCTATGGCAGGCTCTACCGACAGACCATGGCTCGTGACAGCGAGCTTAGGGGCTACTATGCTTGGCACACGGCCGAGAGCTACCGCCAGCTACGTAGCCGAGAGCGAGCCTTTAGTCACTATCTGGCTGCTCTGCGCTATGGCTATCCCGATAGCCTCGTACTCCTGCGCCTAGGTCAGCAGGCGCAGAGCCTAGGTCTATACGATGAGGCCGAGGCCTACTATCTGCGCTATCGAACCAGTACGCCCGATAGCTACTGGGCACATCTAGGGCTAGCCGGCTGTCGGCTAGCCCGCACCGATAGCCTAGGGCGATACGTGGTGCAGAGAGCCATATCTCTAGGGAGCATAGCCAGCGACTACGCCCCTGCCTACAGTGCCGATGGCTATACGCTCTACCTCACTAGCCACCGCCATCGCCCTAGCACAGAGCAGAGTGCTATCACGGGCGAGGGCGATGCCAACATATATAGCCTAGGGCGTAGTGCCTATGGTACATGGATGGCGCGCATCGATACCCTACGAGGCGAGCTCAATACCTCGGCCGATGAGGGTACACCCTCGCTATCGCCCGATGGGGCATACCTCTACTACAGCTATGCAGAGGCTAGGGGTGAGGCAGAGCGTACGGCGCATATCTATCGGGCCCGATCGGCAGGTGAGGCTGGCTGGAACAGGGGGCATCGCCTAGATGTGTGGCGCGATAGTACCACCCTCGCCACGCACCCTAGCCTATCTCCCTCGGGGCGTATGCTCTTCTTCGTCAGTGATCGAGTAGGAGGTACAGGTGGCAAAGACCTCTATGCCGTGCCTCTAGAGGGCGACGAGGTCGGTACACCCTACATCCTTGCAGAGCTCAATACCCTAGGAGATGAGCTCTTTCCCTACGCCTCTAGCGATAGTACCCTCTACTTCGCTAGCGATGGACGTGTAGGCTATGGTGGCCTCGATATTTACCGCGCTATGCAGCTTCCCTCGGGGAGATGGCATGTGGAGCACCTGCCGCGACCTATCAACTCTCCTGCAGACGACTACGGCGTGGCCATAGACCCTCGTACCACGGAGAGGCTAGGCGATAGGTCTGTGGTGATGCAGGGGTTACTATCCTCCTCGCGCGACGATAGCCGTGGACGCCCACATCTGTATGAGTTCGTCCTCCACGAGCGTCTCACCACTATCGAGGGCTATGTGCTCGATCGCGAGGAGTATCCCATAGCAGGAGCTACCGTACGCCTAGTAGGGCGTATCGACAACGGGCGCGAACATATCACAGCTACTCGCGATGATGGTAGCTATCGCCTAGAGGCTCAGGCAGGTGTCGAGTATGTGATGCTCGCCTCAGCCAAGGGCTACCTCAACCAATATGCACGCCTCACGACCGATAGCACGCCTCACGATGATACCTATTCGGTGGAGTTTTTCCTCGCCTCTAGCGAGCGCGCAGAGACGTTGAGCAACGTACACTATGCCTTCGACTCCTCCGATTTGCTCCCCGAGAGCACCCCAGCTCTAGCCGAGCTCCTGCGCATACTCACCGACAACCCCGACATAGTACTACAGCTCTCTGCTCATGCCGACAGATATGGTGCTGAGGCTTACAACCAAGCCCTCTCGGAGCGTCGGGCTCGTAGTGTCGTACGTTATCTCGTAGAGCATGGTGTCGACAGCCATCGCCTCGTAGCCATAGGCTGTGGGCAGAGCCAGCCCGTTGTCGTCTCGGCTGGGGTTGCTCGCCAGTACCCTTTCTTGAGCGAGGGTGAGCAGCTTACACCCGAGCGTATTGGTGCACTTACGCCCGATCAGCAAGCTCTCTGTGATGCCCTCAATCGTCGCACCGAGTTTGCTGTACTACGCAGGCCATGAGGGCAGAGCAAGCTATTTTCTGTATCTTTGTACTCCAACGTGTTAAGATGATGATAGACAATGACTATAGTAGAGCGTTATCACGATATTAGTATGGGGCATCGTGTCGTGGGGCACGAGAACAAGTGCCGACACCTGCACGGCCACAACTACCGCATACACTTCGTCTGCACAGCCCCGATACTCGATGAGCTAGGGCGCGTGATCGACTTTGGGGTGATCAAGCAGCGTCTCTGCCTATGGCTCGAGGAGCACTGGGACCATAAGATGATGATCTGGCAAGAAGATCCACTCCTCCCTAGTCTGAGCGCCATAGTGCCCGATGATCTGATCATAGTACCCTTCAACCCCACGGCCGAGCAAATGGCGAGCTACCTTGTCGATCATGTCGGGCCCCAGCAACTGGCAGGCACGGGTGTGAGCCTTATCTCTGTGCGTATCGAGGAGACGCGCAAGTGCTCAGCTACCTACAGCCTCACCCGATAGCCATGGATACAGCCCTGCGCAAGAAGCTGCGTCTCGATAAGCATGGCATCGTAGCATGTATTCGTAACCTAGGCGAGGCAACCCCTTTCGACGAAGAGGGATGGGACGCGGAGCTGGTTCGTCCTCACTACGACCTCATCATAGCCTATGTTGCCAACCTAGAGGCCATGGTCTCCATGGTGCATCAGATACACCAAGGGCGGTACCTACCCTCTGGCGGATGCCTTTACCTCGCCTATCCCAAGAAGGGCAATAGCAAGGGCTTGCCTGCTATCGGCCGCGACGATATCTTTCCTGCATTGGGCGTAGACGACAGTGGCTATCCCGAGGGTACGGAGCTGAAGTTCAACCTAATGGTGTCGCTAGATGATAGCTATACGATCATCGGGCTAAAAGCCGTGCCACGATCGACACGACCCAAGAAACGCCCTAGCATGTGCACCAGCGACTATGCACACCACATCTCCGATCTCGAAGCTCATCTCAGGGCCTACCCTAGCGAGTATCGCTTCTTCCAAGGCTTGGCACCTGGCTATCGCAGAGCTTGGGCCACCTATGTCTACTCGGCTAGCAGACCCACTACGATCGATCGCCGTCTAGAGGAGCTTGTCGAGACGCTTGCTCTAGGCTTCAAGAGCAGAGATCACCGCAGAGCCGAGGAGGCTCGACAACAAACAAATACGAAGTAACTCCCCCCCTTCCCGATATGCCTACCCCCCGACTATTCCTACTAGATGCCTATGCCCTCATATACAGGGGCTACTATCCTCATGCCAAGCGCCCACGCCTCGATAGCAAAGATCGAGATACGAGTGCCATCTTTGGCTTTGCCAATACGCTTAGCGAGCTACTAGCTAGCGTTAGTCCCGAGTATATAGCAGTGGTTTTTGATCCGCCTGGAGGTAGCTTTCGTCATCAAGAGTACGATCAGTACAAAGCCAACCGCCCAGCTACGCCCGAGCCTATTCGCTTCGGCGTCCCCTATATCAAGCAGATTATCGAGGCCTATCGTATCCCTGTCATCGAGGTAGCAGGCTACGAAGCCGATGATGTGATCGGTACGCTTGCGCTCCAAGGAGCTCGTGCAGGGCTTGAAGTCTTCATGGTAACGCCCGACAAGGACTATGCTCAGCTGGTCGGCCCTCAGGTCTCTATGTATCGCCCCATGAGCGGTGGGGGCTACGAAGAGTGGGGTGAGCGTGAGGTATGCGAGCAGTTTGGTATAGGTACCCCTAGGCAGATGATCGACTACCTCGGTATGGTGGGCGACTCGGCCGACAACCTTCCTGGTATCCCTGGCGTGGGCCCCAAGACGGCCAGCGAATTGCTACGTCGCTATGAGACTCTTGAGAACGTGCTCGCCCATGCTCACGAGCAGAAAGGCAAGCTAGCAGAGAAGCTCGAGCAGGGGCGTGAGAGTGCACTGATGACCCGTAGCCTAGCTACTATCTGTACGAGTGTACCAGTAGAGCTCGACCTAGAGCTATATGCCCGCAGGGGTGCTGATCTAGAGGCACTGACGGCTCTGTTTCGTGAGTTTGAGTTCAATACCCTGCTGACCCGCGTCAAAGCTCGTCATAGTGCCGATAGTCAGCCACAGCCCACAGCCGAGGTCTTACAGACTCCGCCTCAATCCCCCGAGGTGACACTCGATCTCGAGGGGCTAGAGCTATTCGCTACGCAGTATGAGGCCTCCGAGGCACCCAAGGCATCGCCAGAGACAGGGCACGAAGATATGCAACCCGAGAGCTCCGAGATCACCTTCGATCTCGTGCTACTCGATAGCGAACCTGCCCTACAGGACTTCATCGCCAAGGCCTCTACCTGCGCAGTCTTTTGCCTCGACACCGAGACGACAAGCGCTGATGCCCTGCGTGCCGAGCTTGTCGGTATGAGCTTCGCCCTCGACACCACCACCGCCTACTACCTCCCTATCCCTGAGGGCAGGGAGGCGGCCCTGCGCACTTTGGAGCCTCTGCGACCTCTACTCGAGGGAGATAGCCTCAAGGTGGGGCAAAACATCAAGTACGATCTACAAGTCCTAGCCAACTATGGCATAGAGCTTGGGGGGGAGCTCTTCGACACCATGGTCGCGCACTATCTGCTGATGCCCGACATGAGCCATGGGCTCGATGCCCTGAGTAGTCGCTACCTAGGCTACACGATGATGAGCTACGAGGAGCTGGTGGCTCCGCAGAAACCCAAGACGGCCAACCTACGTGCTGTCGCCTTGGAGCGCCTCGCCTTCTATGCTGCCGAGGATGCACACATCACCTATCGCCTGTACCAGTACTTCTCATCACGTATCAAGGAGCGTGAGCAGGATGAGCTAATGCGTTCGCTAGAGATGCCTCTAGTGCCCGTGCTAGCGCGAATGGAGCGGTGTGGTGTGCGCATAGATCCCACGGAGCTAGCACGTCAGAGCCGAGAGCTGTCTGAGGAGCTCGAAGCAGTGGAGCAGGAGTTATATACGCTGGCTGGTAGGGAGTTCAATATCAATAGCTCCAAGCAAGTGGGTGAGCTTCTCTTTGACGAATTGGCGATCATTGCCAAGCCCAAAAAGACCAAGAGTGGGGGCTACACGACTAGCGAAGAAGTACTGGAGAAGCTACGCGACAAGCATCCTATCGTAGGGCGCATACTCGACTATCGCGCCCTCAAGAAGCTACTCTCCACCTACCTCGATGCTCTACCGGATATGCGCTATGAGGATGGTAAGTTACACTCGTCATTCAATCAGACGATCGCTGCCACAGGGCGTCTATCGAGCTCCAACCCCAACATCCAAAACATCCCCATTCGTACCCCACGTGGACGAGCTATCCGAGCCGCTTTCGTGCCCGATAGTGAGGAGTGTGTTTTCTTGAGCGCAGACTACTCACAGATAGAGCTTAGGCTAATGGCTCACTTCAGTGGCGATCCCTCCTTGATAGAAGCTTTCCGTCTCGGGCAGGATATTCATCAAGCCACAGCAGCCAAGATCAACAACCTCGACCTCCAAGACGTTACTCCCGAGATGCGCCGACGGGCCAAGACTGCCAACTTCGGTATCATCTATGGTATCAGCTCCTTTGGCCTCGCTGAACGCTTGGGGATCAGTCGTACCGATGCCAAGGCCCTTATCGATGGCTACTTTGCCTCCTACCCTGGTGTAGATGCTTATATGAAACATGTGGTCAAGGAGGCACAGACACGAGGCTATGTAAGTACCCTGCTGGGGCGACGTCGCTATCTGCCCGACATCAATAGCTCCAATGCCGTGATCCGTGGCTATGCCGAGCGCAATGCGATCAATGCTCCGCTACAGGGGACAGCAGCCGACCTTATCAAGCTGGCTATGATTAGGATTGATCAGGCGATCCGAGATCGAGGCCTGCGTAGCCGAATGATCCTACAGGTCCACGACGAGCTCAACTTCAACGTCTATCGCGATGAGCTAGAGGAGGTTCAGCATCTTGTTCGCTCTATCATGGAGTCTGTGTGCCCGACTCTCTCTGTCCCTCTAGAGGTCGGCATGGGTGTGGGGTCCAACTGGCTGGAGGCTCACTAGCCTCCATACCACTTGGTACAGGCTTTGCCCTAGGTCTTCTTCCCCATCTATTGGGTAGAGACAAGTCGTCCCAAGGATGCTCTAGGGTGAACGAAGCGAACACCCTAGAGGTAAAAATCGAGAGGCCTAGGGTGTATCTGTCGCATGGCCTAGGGGGGGGGAGGCGTATGTAGAGGCTACCCTTGGGCGAAATGAGACGTTAGGTTGGAGATAGATAGGCGAAACCCTACAGAATATTTTCGCCCCTAGGTGTTGTGTATTCCAACTTTCGTTCGTATCTTTGCACCGCAATTAAGCCATTCGGGATGTAGCGCAGTCCGGTTAGCGCACCTGCTTTGGGAGCAGGGGGTCCCAGGTTCGAATCCTGGTATCCCGACGATTGACGAGAGGTCGTGTCTGTATGGGCACGACTTTTTTGTGTCTTGTCCATCCCGATGTCCGATGTCGGGTGAAGATTTCCCTAAGCCCATGTAGGCGCATTCATTATAGCTAGGATGGTGTGCATGCTGGCTGATAAGCGAGCTGTGTACGCCTCTCGGCGAGGGGCTGTAGCTGACTAGAGAATAGGATATTAGATGCTGTACACTAGAGGACGCTCTAGGGCGAGGGAAGGCTGTGTGGAGCGAGGTAAGCTGGTAGAGAGTGGGCTTGTGTGCCGATTGTTGTGTAGTTGCAGATTATTATTACCTTTGTTTATGTGCTGAGGCGATATGGTTGTGCCGGTGCATAGGTATGAGTGCTTGTGTCGCAGTAGATACCTGCCCCGATGGACCAATCAATTGGCTCATCGCAAAGAATAACGACTAAAAACAGAACATGAACGAATTTAAGAAATATGCTACCCGGCATCTAGGGCTCAATGCCCTAGCCTTGGAGAGCTACATGGACCTGCAGAGCAGCTATATCTCTCCCACTATTATTGAAGAGCGCCATATGAATGTAGCGCAGATGGACGTCTTCTCGCGCCTCATGATGGATCGTATCATCTTCCTTGGCACGCAGATCAACGACTATACGGCCAACGTGATACAGGCTCAGCTCCTCTTCCTCGATAGTAGCGATCCGGGTAAGGATATATCTATCTATATCAACTCGCCTGGTGGCTCTGTCTATGCTGGCTATGGTATCTACGACACGATGCAGTATATCAGTAGCGATGTGAGCACTATCTGTACGGGGGTGGCAGCCTCTATGGCCTCTGTCCTCCTCGTAGCAGGTACCCAAGGCAAGCGCCTAGCCCTGCCACACTCGCGCGTGATGATCCACCAGCCTCTAGGTGGCGCACAGGGGCAGGCCAGCGATATTGAGATCACGGCTCGTGAGATCCTCAAGGTCAAGAAGGAGCTCTACACCATCATATCCAAGCACTCGGGCAAGCCCTACGAAGATGTGGAGCGCGATAGTGATAGAGACTACTGGATGACTGCCCCCGAGGCTCTAGAGTATGGGATGATAGACCGTGTACTCAGCAAAGCAGAGAAGAAGTAGGGATGAGCAAGAAAGCTAGTCAAGACAAGCACTGCAACTTCTGTGGCAACCCTGCTACCCACACTGGGCCACTGATCAATGTAGAGGAGTATGGCTACAAGATCTGTAAAGACTGTGCTACCAACTACCTCTCTATGAGCCAGGCTATAGAGTCGGCAGTGAAGGTCTCCGCCTTGGGGGCTACCGCTGAGCAGATGCCTCCACTTGCCGAGGTGCCCAAGCCTTGGCAGATCAAGGAATACCTCGACCGCTACGTGGTGGGGCAAGAAGATGCCAAACGCTACCTCTCGGTAGCCGTCTACAACCACTACAAGCGACTCTCACAGACCTCGGCCACGAGCGACGATGTGGAGATAGAGAAGAGCAACATCCTGCTCCTAGGTCCTACAGGTACAGGTAAGACGCTTCTGGCCAAGACGATAGCGCGACAGCTCAACGTCCCTTTCGCTATCGTAGACGCTACAGTACTCACTCAGGCTGGCTATGTAGGTGAGGATATAGAGAGCATCCTGACGCGTCTACTACAGGCTGCCGACTACGATGTACAGATGGCCGAGCGAGGTATCGTCTTCATCGACGAGATCGACAAGATAGCTCGCAAGGGCGACAATCCCTCTATCACACGCGACGTAAGCGGAGAGGGAGTACAGCAGGGGCTCCTCAAGCTCCTCGAGGGTTCGGTGGTCAATGTCCCTCCACAGGGAGGGCGCAAGCATCCAGAGCAGCGTATGATCTCTGTCAATACCCAGCAGATCCTTTTCATCTGTGCAGGGGCGTTTGATGGTATCGAGCGCAAGATAGCTCAGAGGCTCAATACGCGCGTCGTAGGCTACGATAGCCCTAGCCAGCGCCATGCGCGTCTGGAGCCCGAGGATATGCTGCGCTATGTCGATGCCCGCGACCTCAAGAGCTTCGGGCTCATCCCCGAGATCATAGGCCGTCTTCCTATCATTACAGCCCTACATCCGCTCAGACCCGAGACGCTACGTATGATCTTGACAGAGCCCAAGAATGCGATCACTAAGCAGTACAAGCGTCTCTTTGCACTCGATGGCGTGGAGCTTATCTTCCGCGACGATGCGCTCGACTACATCGTGGAGCGCACTGTGGAGCATAAGCTCGGGGCTCGAGGTCTACGCTCTATCGTGGAGACCATCATGATGGATGCTATGTATGGCATTAGATCCGAGGATGCTGGTACTCAGCTCATCGTGGATCGTGCCTATGCTCAGGCTCACTACGAGCAGGGACGATCGCTAGAGTAGTAGCCCCGTAGAGAGGGAGAGTAGCTGGTAGAGAAATAGTAATACACAATAGATACGACAATGGAGAGCGTAAGTAGTGCAGTATTGCTCGAGGCCTTGAAGAAGTACTTCGGTTTCGATCGTTTCAAGGGTAACCAAGAGGACATTATCCGTAGTGTGATGTCGGGTCAAGACACCTTCGTACTGATGCCGACAGGTGGAGGTAAGAGCCTCTGCTACCAGCTACCTGCGCTCCTACTCGATGGTGTAGCTGTAGTGATCTCTCCGCTCATCGCTCTGATGAAGAACCAAGTGGATGCCGTCTGCGCCTTCTGTGGCGACGATCGGGTGGCACATTTCATCAACTCAATGCTCTCCAAGCGTGCACTCGACCAGGTGAAAGAAGATGTACGTGGAGGCCATACCAAGCTCCTCTATGTGGCTCCCGAGTCGCTTACCAAGCTCGAGAATATCGAGTTCTTACGCGAGGTGCGTGTGTCGTTTTATGCTGTCGATGAGGCGCATTGTATCTCGGAGTGGGGGCACGACTTCCGCCCCGAGTATCGGCGCATACGTAGCATAGTCAGCGAGATCAATCTGCGCCCTATCATCGCTCTTACTGCGACAGCTACCCCCAAGGTGGGGCACGATATCCTCAAGAACCTCGGTATGGAGGATGCTGTCGTCTTCAAGAGCTCATTCAACAGAGAGAATTTATTTTATCAGATAAAGCCCAAAGATCAAGACATTGACAAGGATATAGTCAAATTTATCCTTTCGCAACCCAAAAAAAGTGGTATCGTCTATTGTATGAGTCGTAGCAAGGTTACTACCTTTGCACAGGTACTACAGGCGAATGGGATCAATGCACGCCCCTACCATGCAGGTTTGGAAGCCAAGGAGAGATCCGACAATCAAGATGCCTTCCTTAGCGAAGAGATCGATGTTATTGTCGCGACGATAGCCTTCGGTATGGGGATCGACAAGCCCGATGTACGCTACGTGATCCACTACGATATGCCCAAGAGTCTCGAAGGCTACTACCAAGAGACGGGGCGTGCTGGGCGCGATGGTGGAGAGGGGCGTTGTATCGCCTACTACTGTCGCGAGGATATGGAGCGCATGGAGAAGCTGATGAAAGGCAAGCCCGTAGCCGACATAGAGATAGCCCGACAGCTGATAGGCGAGACTGCCGACTATGCCGAGAGCCCTATCTGTAGGCGTGTCTTCCTCCTAAACTATTTTGGGGAGAAGTATCCTAAAGAGAATTGTGAATGTTGCGATAATTGTTTGGCACCCAAGAAAGAAGTGGAAGCTCAAGAACTATTACTTAACCTGCTTGAGGTCGTAGATGCTCTCAAGCAGAAATTCGATTCTGACTACGTTATCAAGGTGTTGTGTGGTGAGACGACGTCCGACATAGAGTCGTTCAAGCACGACGAACTAGACTGCTTCGGCATAGGCCAGGAGCATAGTGCTAGCGTGTGGACGAGTGTTATCCGCCACGCGCTCATAGCAGGCTATCTCGAGAAGGATGTAGAGACCTATGGTCTACTCAAGATAACGGCGGCTGGTAAGAAGTACGCCAAGAAGCCCACGAGCTTCAAGATCGTTACCGAGGGCGATGATGATAGCGACGATGCCGACGAGGCTCGCCCAGCTACGCCTAGCGCTGGGGGAGAGGCCTCAGACCCTATTCTCTTCGCGATCATGAAAGACCTGCGCAAGAAGATGGGTACGCAGAATGGTGTCCCCCCTTATGTGATCTTCCAGGATGTGTCGCTAGAGGCTATGGCGACTTTCTACCCCATCACCATGGAGGAGCTACAGAACATCCCTGGGGTGGGGGCTGGTAAGGCTCAGCGCTATGGACAGGCATTCCTAGACGTGATCAAGCGCCACGTCGAGGAGAACGACATAGAGCGCCCTGAAGATATGCGTGTGCGCACCCTGCCCAACAAGAGCAAGATGAAAGTGAGCATCATCCAACAGATCGACCGCAAGGTGGCCCTTGACGATGTTGCCATCAGCCATGGGCTCGACTTTGAGGTGCTACTCTCGGAGATAGAGGCTATCGTCTACTCGGGGACGCGTATCAATATCTCTTACTTCATCGACGAGGTGATGGACGAGGATCATATGCTCGATATCTATGATTACTTCAAGGAATCGACTACCGACTCGCTCGAGGTTGCTCTCGATGAGCTGGGGGGCGACTACACCGAGGAAGAGGTGCGCCTAGTGCGTATCAAGTTCCTCAGTGAGATGGCCAACTAGCCAGTGTGATGTACAATAAACTTGTATAGCCCAACGATATTAAGTATATGGCGAATAAAAAGATATTAGTAGTAGCTCTGTCGGCCTTCGTAGGGCTAGTCGGTACGAGCCTTGAGGCCTCTGCCCAGAAGCCCCAGAAGCGCAATGTCGTGGACGAGGTAGTATGGATGGTCGGAGATGAACCTATCCTACTCTCAGATATAGAGTTTCAGAAGATACGTTTGCGTAGTGAGGGGCATCGCTTCGAGGGCAATCCCGACTGCTTCATCCCCGAGCAGCTAGCGGTGCAGAAGCTCTTTCTCAACCAAGCGAAGATAGACAGCATCGAGGTATCGGAACAGCAAGTCTCTCGATACGTAGAGGCTTGGATCGAGAACGCTATCGCACAGGTAGGCTCCAAAGAGAAGCTCGAGGAGTACTTCAACAAGAAGATTGGCCAGATCCGCGAAGATGAGCGCAAGGAGGCACGCAATGGAGAGATAGTGCGTACGATGCAGAGCAAGATCGCTCAGAACATCCAGGTTACGCCGAGCGAGATACGCAACTTCTTCAATTCGCTACCTGCCGATAGCCTGCCTTTCGTCCCCAAGACTGTAGAGGTACAGAAGATCGCTGTCAAGCCCAAAGTAGACCTCCAGGAGGTAGATCGTATCAAGGGGCTATTGCGAGGCTATGCTGAGGAGGTCAACAATGGGAAGCGAGAGTTCTCCATGCTGGCGCGCCTCTATAGCGATGACAAGCGTACCTCTATTCAGGGAGGAGAGTATGGCTTCGTGGGGCGTGCTGCTCTCGAGCCCGAGTTTGCGACAGTAGTCTTCAATCTCAGTGACCCCAAGCGCGCGTCGCAGATCGTCAAGACAGAGGAGGGCTATCACATCGTACAGCTCATTGAGAAGCGTGGAGATATGGTCAATTTCCGCCACCTCTTGATGCGCCCTATGGCCAATGATCAGGCCGTAGTTGATGCCACTAAGCGACTCGATTCTATCACGACCCTGATCAACGACAACAAACTGACCTTCGCGCAGGCTGCCGAGCTATTCTCGGAGGATAAAGAGACCTTCAACAATGGAGGACTCATGACCAATCGTAGTCAAGAAAGCAACTTCGAGGGCTCTGCCAACTTCCGCTATGAAGATCTCCCCCAAGATATCTCGCGCGTAGTCTACAAGCTCAAGCCTGGTGAGATATCCAAGCCTTTTGTCCTGCGCCTAAGTAATGGCCAGGAAGAGGTCGTGATCGTGCGTCTCAAGGAGGTGCACGAAGAGCACGTTGCGAATATGAACAGCGATTTTCGCACGATCAAGGCCATGGCTCTAGCACGCAAGCGTGAGCAAGCCATTGAGGACTGGATACGACGCAAACAGAAGGAGACCCCGATACAGATCCGCACAAAGTATGGCGATTGCGACTTCCGTTACCCAGGATGGGTACAAGAGAACAATCAGTAATGAAGCCCCTACGCTACTCCTATAGCAGACTCTTCGCGATAGCCACTGTCCTCTTCTTTGTGGGCAGTGGTTATCTTGGTTTGAGTGCTTCTCCACACGAGGCCCAAGGGCTCGCTGTGCCTCAAGCCCCAAGGACCTCTGCTGATACAGGAGCTAAGGTGCGCCTAGAGCACGCTGATATGCTGAGCTACGATGCCTCTATTAGCCCCGATGTGCAGAAGCTTATCGGCAACGTGCGCTTTAGGCATGGTAATGCAACGATGACCTGCGACAGTGCTTTCCGCAATGAGAAGGATCAGACCTTCGAGGCATTTGGCAATGTGCATATGATACAAGATGATACTGTTCATATCTATGCCAAGTATCTACACTATGATGGGGTGCTTCGCCTCGCTCGCCTGCGTCGGGAAGTTAAACTAGAGAACCCGACCACGACCGTCTTCACTGATAGCCTAGACTACGACCGCGTGGCCGATATAGCCTACTACTTCGATGGTGGCTCGGTCGTTGATGCTCAGAATACCTTGACCTCCGACTATGGGCAGTTTGCCCCTAGTACCAATGACGCGGAGTTTCGTCACAATGTGCGTCTCGTCAATGATAGTACAGAGCTTGATACCGAGCATCTATTCTACAATACATCTACACGTATAGGGCACTATCAGGGCCCCAGTGAGATACGATCAGACTCTGGACGCATTGTCTCTACGCGAGGAGTCTATGACCTCAATCAGAATGTTGGCATCCTGCTAGAGCGGTCTGTCGTCTACTCGGGCGATCGTACGCTAACGGGCGACTCGATCTACTACGATGGCGTTACGCGTTTTGGGGAAGCCTTTGGGCAAATGGAGCTACACGATACGCTACAGAGGGCGAGCTTGTATGGCGACTACGGCTACTTCGAGGCCAAGCGCAACTACGCCTTTGCCACCAGCCGAGCCTACGCTGTAGACTATTCTCAAGACGATACACTCTACGTCGGGGCCGATACGCTCGAGCTCATCTCCTATCCCAAGGATCCACTACGTGATACTCTCTATGTCCCCCCGACGATGACGGATAGCAGCTCCACTGATAGCCTCGAGAGGCACTTGAGGGCCTACCACCGAGTGCGGATCTATCGTCGAGATGCACAGGCTGTGGCTGACTCTATGACCTACTCGTCGGTAGATTCGCTTCTCGTGCTCTACCGACGCCCTGTGATGTGGAGCGAGCAGAGGCAGATGACAGGCGACACGACGATCATGATCTTTCGCCACAAGAAGCTCGACTACGTGGATGTCCGAGGTAATGCCTTCGGGGTAGAGCAGATGCAGGACGAGCCAGAGTACTTCAATCAGCTCAAGGGCGGGCATCTACGCGCCTATGTCCAAGACTCCACAGTGCGGCAGATAGACGTTACGGGAGGGACGGTGGAGTCTATTTACTATATGCACGATGAACAGGCCAAGACCTACTCTGGCATGAACCGCATGCAGAGCTCTGCGATGCATGTCAGCCTTGACTCGGGGCAACTCGCCAAGGTGCTATGGCTCGGGGAGGTCAAGGGCAAGGCTTATCCTCTCTCGATGTCTACCCGAGATAAAGCCAATCGCCTTGATGGCTTTGAATGGTTAGCCGATCAGCGCCCCTCCTCGCCCAGATCGGTGATCTCTATAGACTCTGTCGGGGCCGACTACAGCCTCGTTGGCCTCAAGCGCTTCAGTGGTGCCCAAGCCGCTCTAGCGGTCTATGCTCCTATCGATAAGACGATCGAAGACAAGCGCAAGCAAGCCGATAGCATACGTACCGAGCAGGTACGCGTTGCAGAACAATACGACTACAAGTATATCCTACGCTCCTCGCATACCCAGACCAAGGTAGAGGAGCTCTTATCCCAACTGTTATCACAATGGCAATACAATCCTTTTTCAAGCCTCGAAAGCCCCGTACCTTCGAGCACAAATATATCTATTGGGACGCCCGCAAAGACGCCCTTAGTCGAAAGATCGAACGTATCAGAAACGAGCTCATTGAGAGCGGAGAGCTAGAGGGTGAGACGACCCATGAGTACGATGATACGCCCGATAGCGAGCACTATGATATACAGAGCCGCATCAGGGGCAAGTTTGCGACAGGCACCGATCATCTACAGAGGCAGCTCGATAGAGGGATAGATCGCTACGAGCGTTCGCGTAAGATGATCCGCCTAATGCTGATGTTGCTTGGGCTGGGGTTTGCTGTTTGGTACTTCTTCTTGCGATGAGCGATGTGATCCGCTTGCTCCCCGAGAGCATTGCTAGTCAGATAGCCGCAGGCGAGGTCGTTACATCGCCTGCCGCGGCCGTCAAGGAGCTTCTAGAGAACTCTATCGACGCTGGTGCTACCTCTATACAGCTCGAGGTAACTGATGGAGGCAAGGCCTCTATCCATGTCCTTGATAATGGCTGTGGGATGTCGCCAGTCGATGCACGCATGGCATTCGAGAAGCATGCTACGAGCAAGATACGCCAAGCCGACGACCTCTACAAGCTACACACTATGGGCTTCAGAGGTGAGGCCTTGGCAGCTATATCTGCGATCTCTCAGGTAGAGCTACGCACGCGCCAAGCCGACAGCGAGCTAGGCACGGAGCTCATCCTGTCGGGCTCCAATGTAGTCTCCACTAATCCTTGCGTGGTCCCCGTGGGCACCTCTATGAAGGTCAAAGATCTCTTCTTCAATGTGCCAGCCCGTAGACGCTTCTTGCGTGCAGATAAGGAGGAGTTCAAGCTCATCAAGCGCGAGTTTATCAATGTCGCCTTGGTCAATCCCTCGATAGCGATGTCGCTCTATCGCGATGGTCAGCTTGTGCAGGAGCTTCCAGCCTCTAGCCTCAAGGAGCGTATCCTATCTGTCGCAGGACGTAGCTTCGAGGAGAAGCTCCTGCCCCTGCACTATACCAATACGATGGTCGATGTTACGGGCTTTGTATCTAGTCCTATAGCTGCGGTCAAGACGCGCTACCAGCAGTACATGTTCGTCAATGGGCGCTATATGCGTCATCCTAGCTTTCAGCGAGCTGTGGAGCAGGCCTTTGAAGGCCTTATCCCAGAGGGAGCTCACCCCAACTTCTTCATCTATCTAACTGTACCTACGGAGAATATCGATGTGAATGTTAGCCCCACAAAGACGGACATTAGGTTTGTGGATGAGGGGCTTATCTGGACGATCCTCAAGCAGCTCGTGCGGGAGACCCTAAGTGCTAATGTGGCAGTCCCCGTGATCGACTTTGATGCAGAGCACACCATAGACCTGCCAGCCTATACTGGGCGCAAGGCTGTGATGGATGAGGAGGCTGCCTCGTGGGAGACGACCCCCTCCGTAGGTTCGGGAGCATCATATGCTCGCCGCGTCTTCATGGGGCGAGGAGCTGGCGGAGCGTCCCTTGGAGAGAGCTTCGGTGGTAGCTCACGAGCCTCTAGTCTACAGGCTAGCTCATTCGATCTCGACTGGGCACGCCTCAGTGAGAGCTTCGAGCGAGCCAAACCTGCCGAGTCTGAGAGCTTGTTTGTAGAGCCTGATGTTATCCCTTCATCTTCCCCCGATAGCTCAGAGTTGCTATCTGTGGGGCATATGCTCTATAAGGGGCGATATATCGTTACATCTCTGCGCCGCAACCTCGTCCTCATAGACCTAAGGCGCGCTCACGAACGTATCATCTACGAGCAGCTCCTTCTAGAGATGCAGGAGGGGCGCATAGAGGTAGCTCAGCTGATGTACCCCGAGGAGCTAGAGTGCTCACTCGAGGAGGCATCGGCCCTTGAGGAGCTTGTCGAGGATCTCGATACTCTGGGCTTCGCTCTAGAGCCTACGGCCGACCGTGTATATACCCTACGTCAGTCGCCTACCTCTGTCGCGACACAGGCCGTAGATCTGATCCGCGGGGTGCTTCACCACTGCCTAGATACGGGCCAGTGTGGACGCGATTTTTTGCTCCGTTCTCTAGCCTTGTCTATGGCAGAGACTCTAGCCAAGACTGCTACCACAGTGCTCGACAATCAAGCCGTGGAAGACCTGCTGGCTAGGCTCTTTGCCTCTACCGACCCCAACCTCTCCCCTCGAGGGCGTACCATCACACTCTCGCTCACGGAGGCTGAGATAGACAACCGCTTTGCCTAGTAGCACATACTCTGAAGAATTCCCCTACTTCTTGCCTATCTGTCGCCCTGTAAGGGGAATATAGCTAGAAAGGCTAGAGATAGCAGATAAGCCAATCCTCCAAGCGTATCGCACAGATACGCTTGGAGGATTGGCTTATCTGCTATGGGGGCTAGAAGGAGAGAGTTGTTAGCGAGCCGAAGTCGGGAATAGTGATGAAGGCCTCACGGAGGGCGACCTGACCAGCCAAGACACGGGCGCAATTGATGACGCCCCCGTGGCAGAAGACCAAGATACTATGTAGTCCCTCGGCCTTTTTCTCTAGGATAAAGTCTTCTACACGATCGTATTGCATCTGTTGACTCTCGCCTCCTGGCGTTGGCTCATTGATATAGCGCTCGAAGAAGGGGCCAATCTCTTGATCGCCAATGATGTCTTCCCATAGCCGACCTTCCCAGGAGCCAAAGTTCATCTCCTTGAGCCGATCGTCGTGTATGGCATGAGCATAGCCACAGTAGGTAGCCAGCTGAGAGGCACGGCTTAGGGGGCTAGTGAACACCGCCTCGGGAGTGAGGCCACTGAGACGACGGAGCGTGTGCTGCGCCTCCGTCTCGAAAGTATCACGCACAGCGACATCGGTATTGCCGTAGCAGACGATGCTCCCATCCCACACTACTGAGGTGTGGCGTACTAGATGGACTTTCATACCAGCTTATTCTTCGCGCTGACCTCTACGAGAGCGAGAGGCTGGCTTGCTAGCTAGACTACGATGCTTGCGCATATCTTTGGTACGCATAGGGTAGAGGACTGTGGCTTCATCCTCTTGTTGCTCGGCCAGCATACGAGCACGGCGCTTGTTTTCGGGGTTATTCTTGCTCGTCTTGCGTAGGGCTGCACTCTTGGAGGCATGCTGTAGGCGCTGACTCTCGGCACGCTCGGCAGCTCGTCCTTTCTTGGTGCGAGATCGATCGCTATCTTGGCGTTCGTATGCCTGCACTTTCTCTAGGGCCACGTGCTCGCGGATGAGCTCCTTGACAGGTAGATCAACCTCATCGAAGAGGACCACGTCGGTCTCCTCTACCATATCGCCTAGGTGGGCACGCCTGCCGTTGATCTTCACACGCCCTTGGCGAATGTATTCCTCGACATCTCGCCGAGAGCCGAGCCCAGCATTACTGATGAGCTTATTTATTCTAAGTTTCATATATGCAATTAGCTTTGTCCAAATAGTTGTGGTAGCCTTCGGGGTGAGACGTGGTACATGACACGCTCCACGATGCGCTCAGGGGGCACGCTGCTACGGCAGGGCATAGAACCATGCACACAGCTCCTCATCTTGCCAAAGATCGTACACGGGCGGCAATCTAGCTCTTCATCTTGGAGACAATCATCAAGGCTCTGCCCTAGACCGAGGAAGCCGGCGTAGGGATGCGTAGCACACCACAGGGATACCACAGGGGTACCAACCGCCGATGCTAGGTGCATATTGGCACTATCCATCGATACCATACATGCGAGACGACTGATGAGGGTTAGCTCATCAGAGAGATCTAGTGTCCCAGCCACGGAGGTTATCCCCTGCTGTTGCATACTCCAGTCCTCTAGTATTCGAGCCTCTTCCCCTCGTCCACCGAAGAGGAAGACATGGCACCCTCCCTCTCGAGCCAGTCTATGTACTACCTGCTCCATGAGCTCGAGGGCATAGGTTTTGCTCTCTGTCGAGGCAAATGGGGCAATACCCACGAGGGCCTTGCCTTTAGCCTTCTCGAGAAGAGCCGTTACGAGTGGATCGGCTGGTGAAGGCTCTATGGGTAGTATCGCACTAGGCACATCGAGCCCAGCCCGACGCAGGGTGTCGCTGTAGATGCTGATCATGCCGGGTAGGGGACGTAGTACCTTGTGCCCTGGAGGGCGTAGCAAGGAGCTCCGCTCTCTACGAGGCTTGCGTAGATGATAGACCCGCCCTCCCGAGAGGAGCTCACGCCAGCGTAGAGCCTTGGTACGCAGGACATCATGCAGATCGATGAAGGCATCGAACCGCTCTCGCTTGATGCGATCGGCATAACGCATCAACCCCACGAAGCCACGCTCCTCTCGTCGAATATCTATGGCCATAGCCTCGAGGTTGTCGGGCGGGTTGACCATAAGAGTCGTGAAGAGAGGCTGAGTCAGTAGCGTAAACTCGTGCTGAGGATTGGCGCGTGCCACCGCATACACCACGGGGAGTAGCATAGCCACATCGCCCATGGCCGAGAGGCGAGCGAGTAGGTATTTGCTCACGGAGCTCCTGCGTAGTATGGTTGGGCTCTAGAGGGTCTGCCCCTTGAGCATTGGGTTGAGCTGTGGGTCGTTGTACATCTTCATCTGCTTGTAGACTTTCATGTACTTGGTTCCCGTAGCGATGTCTTCTAGTAGCTCGTCGATAGCAGTCGATAGGTCGACCTCTTGCGTCAATAGTACGCGTAGCTTCTCTTCGCACTTGGCACGTAGCTCATCATCGGTAGCATTTTGAGCCGCTTGCCCCATGTAGTGGATCTTGAGCTTGAGGATAGAGAGCCTATCGATGGCCCAGGCAGGGCTCTCGGTATTGATGCGGGCATCGGGTAGGGGCTTCACCTGAGCATAGTGCTCGAGGAAGAAACTATCGATGAGCTCCACGAGGTCGGTACGCTCTTGGTTGCTACGGTCTATGCGACGCTTGATGCGTAGAGCCTCCTCGGGCACGATGTCGGGGTCGCGTATGATATCCTCGAGAGCCCACTGTGCGTGGTCGATCCAGTTCTTGCGAAATAGGTCGTGCTCGATAGTGCGAGCAGGATAAGGGTTGGGCGTAGTGACATCGATCCCTCCCTCACGCAGATAAGTCTCAACAGCTTCGGCGAAGATGCGCCGAGCCAGTGCACTAAAGCTAGTCATAATCTATACTATAAGTCTTGTTGTAGAGCCAAGCTCTGTAGCCCAAAGATAGACAAAAAACCTATTATCCCAAAGCCAATCTCTCCGCCTGCATATCCTAGCACTAGTGGCAGAGCTAAGCGCAAAAGTAGACCGGCTATCCAACCTATAGGTTCGATAGCCGGCTTGGATGTGAGGAAGATCTGTGCAAGCCTACTGATGGGCCTTCCTGATCTCGTTGTACTTGGCTTCGTTGCCTACCTGTGCATGAGAGCTAGCTAGCATGTAGTACACTTCGCTTGGCTGTAGCTTGTAGGCAACCTCGAGGTAGGGGATAGCCTTGCGGAAGAGCTCGATAGCCTTCTCCTGCGTCAGCTTATCGAGGTTCTCCACATCGCGGGTCGCTACGCCATGATTGAAGTACGTACGGCCGAGGTTGTAGTTGGTGTCGAAGCCCTCCTTGTCGAGCTCGTAGGCACGCAGATAGAGCTCCTCAGCCTTGGCAAAGTCTCCCTTGGTCTCGAAGAGCCCTGCTAGGGCAGAGATGAAGTTTACGTTGTTAGGATCCTGAGCTACACCCTTCTCTAGGAAAGAGATAGCCTCGTCGGTCTTGCCCTGCTTGGCATAGATATTGACGATATTGCCGAGGTAGTACATTTCCTTGGGGAAGATCTTGGCTCCCTCCTCTAGGATAGGTAGGGCAGCCACAGTATCTGTCTTGGCTAGATACGAGGCTGTAAGCATCTGCCAGATCTCGTTGCGCTTATACTCCTGATCCTTATACTTGTTTGCCTGCTCGATCGCCTTATCATAGTCCTTGCCCTCGTAGCTAGCGGCTACCGACAGGTAGGCGGCATCGAACGCCATCGTATCGATCTCGGGCGTACGCAGGCTCTTGTCATCGGCTAGGAGTGGGTGATGTAGCACATCGAGGAACATAGTGAAGGCATCGGCACTACGCTTGTAGTCCTGACTCTGGATGTAGTGGTAGCCAGCATTGATCAGGTAGCGAAAGTCGGCACGAAGGATATCCTTGGCCTTTTTGGCATACTTGAGCTTCACCTTACCCTTGGCATCGGGCGTGCTCTCGAGCGCATAGACCTTGAGGAAGAGGGGAACCTCAGCCACTAGAGCGTCAAACATGGCAGGTTCGTTGGCAGCTTGGCCAAGCTGGATCTTCTGAAACTCCTGTGCGAAGACCGTCTGCTCTGCCATCCCTGCCACGTGCCATGTGTAGGGATCGTTCTTGGTCTCCTCGTGCTCACGGGCAGCATTGATCAGGTTGCGAGCCTCTGCGACATTGCTCGACAGAAGCTTCTCGGCAGTCTTAACGCTGGCCTTCTGGGCATACGCACCCGTAGCCATGAGGCAGAGGGTTGCGGCGATAACTAGTCTTTTCATTGTTCTCTGTATTGTAAGTTGATCTGTTTACTTCACTCACTACTACTCACTGTCGGGCTCCTGAGTCTCGGACACCTGAGCTCCTTCGTTACTAGCGTCTAAGGTAGCATTATTATTGTCCTCGAGCTCGTCCGTATCTCCCTCGAGCTCGTCCTCGGCCATCACTCGGCATACCGAGGCTATCTCATCGCCACGCTTGTCGAGATTGATTAGGCGTACGCCTTGGGTAGCTCGACCTATTACGTTGAGATCTCGAGCGTGCATACGTATCGTTACGCCACTGCGGTTGATGATCATTAGGTCGTGCTCATCGGTTACGTTGCGTATCGCCACGAGGGCACCAGTCTTGTCGGTGATATTAAGGGTCTTCACGCCCTTGGTGCCACGATTGGTCTTGCGATAGTCCTCGATGAGGCTACGCTTGCCATAGCCCTTCTCGCTCACCACGAGTATGGTCTCTAGGGTGGCGTCCTTGACGGTGATCATACCTATCACTTCGTCTTGCCCATCTTCGTCGAGTGTCATACCACGTACACCCATAGCCGCACGTCCCGAGGCACGTACAGCACTCTCGTGAAAGCGTACGGCACGTCCGTTGCGATTGGCGAGTAGCACCTCGCTATTGCCATTGGTGAGGCTAACGCCTACGAGCTGATCGTCGTCGCGCAGGTCGATAGCTATGATACCATTGGCACGAGGGCGAGAGTAGGCCTCGAGCAGGGTCTTCTTGATGATACCTCGCTTGGTGCAGAAGAGGAGGTAGTGCGAGTTGATGAACTCTATATCCTTGGTTAGGTTCTTGATGCGGATGAAGGCGTTGACACGGTCGCCTGGCTCTATATTGAGCAGGTTTTGTATCGCTCTACCCTTGGCATTCTTGGCTCCCTCGGGTATCTCGTATACCTTGAGCCAGTAGCAACGCCCCATCTGTGTGAAGAGCAGTATGGTGGCGTGCATCGAGGCCGAATAAATGTACTCGATGAAGTCTTCGTCGCGCGTGTCGCTCCCCTTGCTGCCTACGCCACCGCGCGTCTGGCTACGAAACTCTGACAGAGGGGTGCGCTTGATGTAGCCATGGTGCGAGATAGTGATCACCATCTCTTCGTCGGCGTAGAAGTCCTCGGGGTTGAACTCCTCGCTCGAGTAGACGATCTCGCTACGGCGTTCGTCCCCATAGGCCTCCTTGACAGCGAGTAGCTCCTCACGGATAACCCCCATACGCAGGCTACGATCGGCTAGCAGGGCGTTGAGGTAATCGATCGTGGCCTTGACCTCATCGTACTCGGCACGTACCTTATCGATCTCGAGGCCGGTAAGAGCTCTGAGACGCATATCCACTATAGCACGTGCCTGTATCGCAGAGAGACCGAACTCCTGCATCAGCTGCTCGATAGAGTCTTGGGCGTCTTGGGCACCACGTATAATGGCGATTACACGGTCGATGTTGTCGAGAGCGATGATATAGCCCTCGAGGATGTGGATGCGCTCCTCGGCCTTGTGTAGGTCGAAGATACAACGGCGCGTAACGACATCTAGGCGGTGATTGATAAAGGCCTCGATGAGGTCGCGCAGATTGAGTAGCTGTGGGCGACCATTGACGAGGGCAATGTTGTTGACACTGAAAGAGCTCTGTAGAGCCGTCAGCTTGTATAGCTTGTTGAGCACCACCGAGGCGTTGGCATCGCGCTTGACGTCGATAACGATACGCATCCCCTGACGGTTGGATTCGTCGCTGATGTTGGAGATACCCTCTAGACGCTTCTCGCCGACGAGGTCGGCTATATTCTTGACGAGCTCAGCCTTGTTGACCTGATAGGGGATCTCCGTTACGATGATCCGCTCGTGATTGGCATGCTGCTCTATCTCTGCACGGCTACGTATCACTACACGCCCACGCCCAGTCTCAAAGGCCTCCTTGACTCCTGAGTAGCCATAGATAATCCCCCCCGTGGGGAAGTCGGGAGCCTTGATGTAGTGCATCAGCCCCTCCACATCGAGAGTCTCCCCACTATCGATATAGGCGATACAGCCATCTATGCTCTCTGCGAGGTTGTGCGGAGGCATATTGGTCGCCATACCTACGGCGATACCAGCCGAGCCATTCACCAGCAGATTGGGGAAGCGCGTTGGGAGTACGGTAGGCTCCTTGCGCGTGTCGTCGAAGTTGTTTTGGAAGTCTACGGTTTCCTTCTCTATATCATGGAGCATCTCTGCAGCCATGCGGTTGAGGCGGCTCTCGGTATAGCGCATTGCAGCAGGCGAGTCGCCGTCTACCGAGCCGAAGTTGCCCTGCCCATCTACGAGTGGGTAGCGTAGGCTCCATGGCTGTGCCATACGCACCAGCGTCATGTACACCGAGCTATCGCCGTGTGGGTGGTACTTACCGAGCACTTCACCGACAGCGTTGGCACACTTCTTCGTTGGCTTGTCGTGTGTATTGCCAATCTCGTTCATGGCATACAGCACACGGCGATGTACGGGCTTGAAGCCGTCGCGTACATCGGGGAGGGCACGGGACACAATTACAGACATCGAATAGTCGATGTAGGCAGTCTTCATCGCCCCTTCGATGTCTATGTTAATTATCCGATCTTCAGCATCTATCATTGTTTGTTGCTCCTTTTATAATGCTCTTTTAGCTCAGCTAAGGTAATACTTTTTTTCGGATCTTTCTAGCCCCCTGTTCGCTCCTTCTAGGGCGGATAGGTAAAAAGTACCACAGCCACCGCTTGGCACTATACATACCTCATCCCCAAACGACACCCCACATCACCAAGGCGGTGAGTATCACTAGGCAAGTATAGCACTCGCCAAGCTGAGCTGTTGGGGATGCCCATGGTGCGGTAGACCCTATCGCTGTATCCCCTAGGGTGAACGAAACGTTTGCCCTAGGGTGTTCGGCCTGTTCACCCTAGGACGTCAGCGAAGACACCCTAGGCCTCTGCGAGGATGAGGAGATAGAGGAGCCATCACGAGGGGGAGCTAAGGCGGAGAGTCAAGCCCCCACGGCAGGGATAAAAGCAAGACTGTACCGTGGTATCTACCTACGGTACAGTCTCTAGATATGGAGTAGAATGGAGTGAGCTGGTTAGTCCTTGGCACATAGCTTACTGATGTATATGGCACAGACCGCTTCCTCCTAGTAGTGTTACGATCCATGCGTGCAGGCTCTGTGCCAAGCCCTCGCGCTCTCTATGGCAGTCTCCCCGCTTGTGCCTAAGTAGCGAGAATATACAACCCTCCAGGCATCGTGGCGATATGGCCATCGAGCTCTAGATCGAGGAGCTGGGTGCGTAGCTCTTGGAGAGGAAGGGAGCTCTTGCTAGCTAGATCGTTGAGGTGAATAGGCTGATGCTGAGCAATGAGATGCAGGAGTGGGTGCTCTATGGAGATAGTAGGCTCGAACTGGAGCGTCTGCTGTATCGTGTTCGTTTGGGGCTCGATACCAAGGGCCGTCAGTATATCTTTACCGCTCGTTGCCAGGACGGCCTTGAGAGAGGCGATGAGCTGATTGCACCCTTCGCTATAGGTATCGTTGATACGCCCAGGCACGGCCAGTACCTCACGATCGTAGCCAGCTGCGAGGTCGGCCGTGATCAGCGAGCCGCTGCGTAGCCCCGCCTCGATGACCAGTGTAGCATCACTCAAGCCCGCGATGATGCGGTTGCGAGCCACGAAGCTGTAGCGATCGAAGGATGCCCCAGGCGGATACTCCGACACCCAAGCACCATGCTCGAGGATCTCGAGAGCTGTCTGCCGATGCACAGCAGGGTATATGCGATCGAAGCCATGAGCCAGTACAGCTACTGTTGGTAGCCCGAGAGCCAAAGCCTTGCGATGTGCTGCTATATCCACCCCATAGGCCAGTCCACTCACTATGAGTGCTTGGTTGCTTAGGGAGGCTATCTCGCTTAGTAGTCTATCGGTCGTGGCCTGCCCATAGGGGGTGATATTGCGCGTACCGACTACACTGAGAGAGAGGGGTGTATCCCATGCCGAATAGTCTCCCTGGACATATAGCAAGATAGGGGCATCACAGCAGTGCGACAGACGCTGAGGGTAATCTTCGTCGCCAATGAAATAGGTGCGGATGCCATTGCGTAGGCATAGGTCAGCCAAACGCTTAGCCTCGTCAAGTAGGGTGGGACGCTTGAGCTCATTGATAATGCGTTGCTTGCAGTGAGGAAAGACCTTGCCAAGATAGGCTGGATCGGCAAACAACTCCTCGATACTGGGGATCTGCTCTAGGATGAGGCGTGCGTTGTGCGGTCCGATATATTTGGCTTGTGCTAGAGCTATACGGCAGGCAAGCGAGTAATGTGTATTCATACGAGAGGAAATGGATTAGTCGGAGCTCGATGCACGAGAAGGTGTCTCGGCCGATGGCAGTCGCTTGCCATAGCAGAGACAGGCCAGTAGGGCATTGCTCTTGATGATGCGCACGGCTACGAGTGTGGTGCATATCACGATGCTCGCGTAGGCAAAGGAGAGCAATAGCTCCCACATCACGATGCGTCCATCGCGAGGCAAGTCATTGAGAAACGTTTTGCCCATGGGCGCGGAGAAGAGGAATAGGTAATGTGTCAGGTATAGGGTACGACTCTCCTTGCCAAGTGCTGCTATGCCTCGATTGAGTCTGCTGGGAGTGCGTCCAAGGCGACACGCCGTGGCATAGGCAAAGGTCATGCCACAGAGCGATGCAGGTAACCCCTCAAGCACTACTCCCGAGATGTACTCAGCATAGATGAGCAAGACGAACGCCACGCCTGTCGTCGCCTGTATGGGCGTGCTAGTGAGGAGGTCGCGCAGCTCGGGATAACGTCCAGCGAAGTAGCCTATGAGGAAATAATAGTAGAGATAATTGGTCTTGCCCC
This sequence comes from Porphyromonas sp., assembly GCA_041854325.1. GTDB lineage: Bacteria > Bacteroidota > Bacteroidia > Bacteroidales > Porphyromonadaceae > Porphyromonas. Next base: position 1,149 of record JBHACB010000046.1, on the reverse strand, counting down.
AGCTCAAGGCCTGATAAGAGGCTGGGCTAAGCTCTCGCCATACGGGGTCTATCGCTAGGACGAAGACGAGAGAGAGAAGTGCCAATATAACCTCTAGCAGAGGCTGTTGGTCTCTGTTGAGGAGATGATTGGCCCCTCGAAATATGAACATTAGCACGAACATCTCGAAGAGGACGAGCGTAAACCAATAGCCCCCGTGCATCATACCCCATATCATCTCGCTCGCTGGTATTCGATACAGCACGGCATATAGTGTAGGTAGGGAGAGCAGAGGTAGCAGAAGTTGCCTTGACTTTTTGAGCCAATAGCCTCGTACACCCTCTCGACTAAAAGTGATGGGGCTCGCAGCCAATAGCCCCGACAAGAAGAGGAAGATAGGCATATCAATGCTCCTGAGTGCCATCAGAACAGGTGAGCGATAGTAGGCAAAGCCAAAGTGAAAGGCATGCCCTACCACCACCAAGAAGATCACGACCCCCTTGAGCACATCTAGATGCTGCTGATACTGCTTCATCGCCTTATTTGCTTATCGGGAGGCACGCTCACCATAGAATAGCATAGCTAGAAGGCTGTTGCTACGTACTATGGCTATGGTGGCGAGTGTTAGAGACATGATAATGGCAACAGTGATTAGCACTACGAAAAGCTCTATCCCGAAGGATCTTCCATACTCTACGATATTGAGCCTACCGATTAGGCTAGGGGTAGAGAATACAAAGAAGTAGTCACCGAATACCAGCTCGTCTAGAGGCTTGGCAAATATGATGCAGTATATCAGAGGTAGAGAGAGAAGAGGTAAGAGTAGTTGGATTACTTTCTTACTCCAATATGATAGTACTTCCTTGCTCGATGTAGGCAAAGGCCTAGCTGATAGGTAGCCCGATACCAACATGAATATAGGCATGTGTACACTGCAGATGACGTGAAACGCAGGATTGCGGGGCATATCTAGGAATACATGCCCCATAGCGACCATCGCAATGGCGATGCCCTTGAGTATATCTAGGTGAGCGTGATGTTGCTTCATAAGGACGAGTTGCATATCAGTGAGTGAGTATGGGCAAGGTGGCAAGCCCAATGGCGAGCCGTACGATGAGGACAAAGATAAGCATTATTCGCTCTACGCGTCGATTGATGCGTATCGCATGT
>JBHACB010000045.1:0-31007 GCA_041854325.1 Porphyromonas sp. | reverse complement strand
CTTTCGCCAGCAGGGTATGTGGCTCGAGCAGCTCTATCGCCCACTCAGGGATAGTGCCCTCGATGCCGTACAGCGTCAGATGCGCATGAGGCATGGCTCTATCACTACCCCCAAAGGGGAGGCCGGCAAGCGTATCATACACCTCATGCGCTCCCCAGAGGCTGAGCCCGTAGCCATGGCTTTCATTGCCGATCAGAAGCCTCGCCCACGAACCGAGGGGCTATGGATCGAGTTTCTCGGGCGCACTACACCGTTCCTCGACGGGGCCGAACGACTCGCGCGCAAGTACGACCTGCCCGTCTACTACTGCGACATAGAGCGTATCACCAATCGCCACTATCGGGGGCATCTCGTCTGCATTGCCGAGGGTGGAGGTGCTACGCCTACAGGCTACATCACACAGCAGTTTGCCCACCTGCTAGAGCAGACCATACGGCGCGACCCTGCTATCTGGCTCTGGAGCCACAAACGCTGGAAGCATGCTACCCCCTCTACAGCCCAAGCCGATGCCTAGCCCACAGTCCATTGCCGTCGTCGTGCTCAACTGGAATGGGCGCGCACTGCTCGAGGAGTTTGCCCCCCACTGGCTAGCGCACACCCCCGAGTATGCCGAGCTTGTCATCGTGGACAACGGCTCCACCGACGACTCTGTCGCCTATCTGCGAGCACACTACCCTCAGGTACGCCTCATCACCTTCGACACCAACTATGGCTTCGCCGAGGGGTACAATAGGGCTATCGCTATGCTCGACCACCCTATCGTCGTCCTGCTCAATAGCGATGCCGCACCTACGGCAGGCTGGCTCGAGGAGCCTCTAGCCCTGCTAGAGCTACACCCCGAGGTAGCCGCTGTACAGCCCAAGATACGCTCCTATCGCGAGCCTCACCTCTTCGAATACGCAGGTGCTGCTGGTGGCTATGTCGATGCCCTTGGCTATCCCTACTGCCGTGGGCGTATCCTAGACACCATAGAGGTAGATCGTGGGCAGTACGACAGCTCGGTAGATGTGATGTGGGCCACGGGGGCATGCCTCATCATACGACGTGCCGTCTACCTCGAGGCAGGGGGGCTAGACGCTCGCTTCTTCGCTCACCAAGAGGAGATAGACCTCTGCTGGCGCGTGCGAGAGCTTGGCTGGCGTATCATCACAGCCTCCACTGCGGTCGTCTACCACCTAGGTGGCGGTAGCCTCGATACCCTCAATCCCCGCAAGACGTACCTCAACTTTCGCAACAACCTGCTGATGCTCTACAAGCACCTCCCCCGTACACGCCTCATATGGACGCTCGCTCTACGCCTAGGGCTCGACCTTCTAGCGGCACTATCGTTCGTAGCTCAAGGGCGATGGGCCGCAGCACGTGCCGTGGTGCGTGCGTGGTACGATGCTGGTGCCATGCGCCACAGCTTCGCACCCGATCGCCGGCACAACCTCGCCTCGACACACACTCCCGTAGGGCATATCCTATCGGCACGCTCTATCCTTCTAGACTACATGCTCCGCGGGCGTCGTACATTCGACCGCCTCTCATAGCCCCCTCTCGATATCACCTCCAGTAGCCTCTCTTTGCCTTCGGTGCTAAAAGCTGTACTTCGCCTTGATCCATACCTCCGAATTGTGTTTGTACAGGCCAAACATTCCCTCATTACCACCAAACCAATCATACCCTACCGAGAGCTGGATGTAGTCATTCAGTGCATAAGAGGACGTAAATCGACTGAACCAGCTCCTATGGTTGAGGTCGAGATAGGTGAAGCTAGAGAGATGCAATGTGCTATCCAACAACTTCTTTGACACACTGAGTGTAAGGAGCGAATGATGACGAGGTTGTGCTATTTGGGCTTCGTATCCCCAAATGCTTTCCGTAGCAAACTGCGCCATCACTACCCACTCGTGGGGTGCGTACCAGTCCACACCCACAAGGTAATTTAGGGAGTTGAACCCTTTCTGCGCGATGGCCTCAGCCTCGGGTCTGTAGCCGAAATGCTTGTCCACGTTGACCGCCACCTCGCCACGCAAGACAAATTGCCCCAACGGCTTGGATATATCGCCTCCGAAGAAGCCCATGCGGTAGTATTGTGGAGATACAGCCACGTACGAGCCCAATGGCCGATAGGTGATCACTGGCATCTTGGTCCATGTATGCAATGCGGCAATGGAGAAGTCCACGCCTGGCAAGGCGAAGCTAATCCTCCCTCCATACTCTACGCTGGAGAAGCGGAGCCTGGGGCGACTTCCGTCCTCGCTCCATACGAAGGGCTGCGAGGAGGCTTTGGGTAGCACGCTCCATGGGTTCTTGGCATCGGTCGGTAGCCTATAGCCCTCGAAGGTAGGTACGGCAAGTAGCTCCAGCCTCATCCGCTCATCGAAGACAAAGAAGCGCAACGCATTGACTGGCATACGAATGTCGTCGTAGTCCTGTGCCAAGAACTCCGTCATATCCATCGGGGACACCAAGTCGGTAATACGCACACCATCTGCTACACCCCATATAACCAATTGCCGCCCAAGGCGAAATCCCCAGTTCGTCTGCCGATGGTCGAGATATGCCTCTCGTAGCTCGAAGCCCGTACGAGCCTCCAGCAGAGCGTTGTGGGTGGCGTTGAATGAGACAAAGAGTGTCGAGCCTCCCAAGCTTTTCCCTATTTCGCCCCTTATGCGAGTACGTGAAGACATCAGGTCGTTCGGAGCCTCAGAGCGAATGGCATGATAGGTGTCTACAAAGCCTTTGATCTGCCACGATGAGCCTCCATCCTCCTGCCCCCATACCGTGTACAGGGGCAGGAGGAAGAGAACGCCCAGAGAGAGCTTGGCCATATTCTTACTTGCACGTATCATCAGAGCTGACCTTTCTCTAGAGTGGTAACATTGAATTTGGCCTCATCTAGAGGGAGATCGTACCTAGGGTGCTTAAATTCGATAACTGTCTGATGCTCCGTCTGCACATTGGTCATATGTAGCCTTTGGGCAATCCAAAAGCCCTGTATCTGAGCTATGTCCGACAGATCGAGGCGACGGTGCAGCTTGCCCATCTTGTCGTAGTACTCCACCTTGACAGCGATCAGACAGTCCTGACGGATCCATGCTATTTTCTTGGAATAAATCTCGCGTTTGTCTTTGGGGACAGACTCCAATTGCCAGCACTTGTGGCCCCCTATGCTTTCCTCGCCCAGCAACTTGTGCGTATCTTCATCTACATGGCGGCTACCCATATCGTCGTAGGTGAAGTCGCTACCCATAAAGTAGTCTTGCTTGGCCGATGAGCCACTGATACGGCGAGTCTTCTTCATGGCCGGCAGGTAGAGCCATTTATCGTCGTCTCTGCTCGGGTCGTCGTAGTCCCACGTGAGGAAGCCAGTGCCCTTCACATCACCAGGATACTGGAAGAACATGATACTCTTGCGGTCCTTCTTCGCTCTGCCCACATCGACGGAGTAAGAGATAAGTTTGCGCTCGCGTACCGCACCACGTTTATTGATCAGCTTCATGACCATCTCTGACTGGCGCGTATCGCCATCGGGGCGGTCTTTGATTTTTTGGGCAATGTCTCTGCCCGTCTGTGCCATAGCTGTGGCTACAGATACGATAGCCATGGCTATCATTAGCATACGTTGTCTCATAAATTGTACTCTTTTAGCTGTTGATACTCTCTTGGTTGTCAGCAAGCTCATCATCTTGATCGAGCTCCTTACCGAATAGACGGAACCTCTGAAACAATATGGGAGTAACGCAGAGATCGGCAAGCAGAGCCGACACGATACCTGCTACAGATAGTACACCCATATGTATGAAGGAGAGACAGTCTGAGGTGGTATAGATGGCGAAGTTGGCACATATGACTACACTCGTCAGGACGATGGGTGTGCCGATGGTGCGGAACGAGCGAAGGATAGCCTCTCGGTAATTGCCTCGACGATCGAACTCCAGACGCCCGTGGTTGATGAAGTGAATAGTGTCATCTACAGCCAGCCCGAGGATCATCGGCATAATAGTAGCCGTCATCATATCCAACGGGTAACCTAGCCAGCCCATCAGTCCGCCAACCACCAAAGCAGGGGTAACGTTGGGTATCAAGCCGATAAGCCCGATACGTACACTGCCGAAGACCAGCATCATTAGGATGCCGATGATGAGGAGGGAGATCGCAAACGAGACCATCTGGCCACGAGCTACGTACTGCATCATTGCCGTAAACTGGGGAATGCTACCCACGGTGGTTACGGTAGCTTGAGGAAAGAGCTTGGAGGCGTGGGCTACGATATCGTTCAGCTCGCGCTCTGTCTCTCCCGAGTCAAATGAGTTGATCTCCACCATTAGGCGGAGACGCCGATAGTCGTAGTCGATCCAGTACTCTGCCTCGCTGCCTCCTGCGTTCTCATAGAGTAGTAGTAGCTGCGCCACCTCATCGGGGTTATGAGGCACTCTATAGTAGGAGGCATCGCCATCGTGCAGGGTTTGGTTTAGGTCTTTGAGGATGTTCAATACCGAGGTCGTACGTTTGGTCAATTTGTAGCCACTAGCTCGCTGAGCTAGAGAGTCTAGGCGTATGAGCATCTCGGGCGATTTTGCCAGCCCATCCTCGGGTAGATCTATCATCACATCATAGGTATAGACGGCCCCGAGCTCGCTCTCGCCCACCTCCAGCAGATTGCTTACATAGGGGATTTTGCGCCCCATGGTACGCTCCACGTCAAAGGCAGTCTCTATCTTGGTGAATTGATAGATAAGTACGATAGTCAACAGCCCAGCAATCCACAAAATCGAGGTACCATGCCTGAGCGCACTTGCACCCAAGCTCTCCAACCTTCGATCCAGCCATCGTCCACCCGCTTCCTGCACTTGGGGGTGCGGTTCGCCGTCTTTACCAAAGCTAAGGAGCACAGGCATCAATGTGATAGCGATGAAGAATGCCAACATCACGCACGAGGAGGTGGCTATCCCGATAAAGCGCATGGGCTGCATCGGTATAGCAAGAAACGAAAGCAGGGCGGCGAAAGTGGTGAGTGCGCTGAAGAGTACTGGCCACCCCATCTCTCTGATGGTTTCTTCTACGGCTTGTTTTCTTCTCCCATGGATAAGGAATTGGCGTCTGAAGTAGGCGTAGATGTGTATGTTGTAAGCAATAGAGACAGCAAAGGTCAAGAGCATGGGGATCATCACCATACCGCTATCTATCGTCATACCCACATAGCCCAGCATGCCATACACCATGATGATGGAGCCCATGGCCGTGATAAGTGGCACGACCACCCCTCTAAACGAACGCGTTACCAACAGCAAGATGAGCACAGAGACTAGGGAGGCAAGCCCCATCACGCGAGGCATCTCCTCGCCCAGCCACTCGGTCTTCATCGCTGTAACGTAGGGGAGACCTGTGCCCTTGGGATGGAGCTTTTGGTACTTGTCCTTGGTGATGATGCGCTCCAGCTCCCTACCTGTGAGTATATCGGGCGACACGGCCCCCTCCTCCTTGTTCCAAACAGAGTCTGTAGGGAAGGGGCGTAGCTTGAGTACGATCCACGAGAGCTTACCATCTCGAGACACGAGTCGCTCAGCGACATGAGGCTTTAGGTATGCCTTGCGACGTATCTCCTCAAGCATGGCCAGATCGGATGGGATCGTGTCGGGCACTATCTGCTCGATAGCGATGCCGTCTTCTCCGCCCATCATGAATTCGATATCGGTGAGCGATGTTATCTTGTCGGCATACGAGAGGCTGTCCATCATCTCGTTCGTCAATGCACGGATGAGCTCTAGGTTCTCCTTCGTAAACGTATCGTCGCATCGGGTCAGTACTGCGGCGAAGTTGTCATTGCCGAATAGGTCTTTGAACTCCTCAGTCTTGATCAGCATCGGATCGTCCTCGAGGAAATAGTCCTCCCATGAAGCACTTACCTTGAAGTATCTTAGCCCTGCCATACCTATAGCGAGGGCAAGGGCAAACAAGGCGAGTACCAGCCATCGCCTCCGCACCAGCCATCGGCCTCGGCGAGCAAACCAGTCGTTAATTCTCTCTATTTTCATATCACTTGTCGTTTGTAAAGTATTTCATACAATGGATCTGGCTCGAGGCTATACGCATGAGTAGCGACATAGCATCCTGCCATACCTTCGTCCACTCCCATGGATGGAGGAGGCAAAAGAGAACAAAAGATCATTTTGTTCAAAGACAGAGCGAGCCACCCTTCATGGGTGGCTCGCTCTGTGAGATATGCTATCGGAGCTGGGAGCTTCATACATCTGATGGATGAGGTAGGTCTCATAGCTCTGTTCGTGGCCCTTGGGTATCGTTGTTTTCACTTTTCGTCATAGTGGCACCTTTGTCCACGACCTCTTTGCTGGGGGACTTTGTCCTACTCTGCATGGCCCAAGACTCCTGGCAGAGCAAGATCCCACCGACTCCCTGTACGAGGGTCATTCCCTCACTGCTAATAACGTTGATAACACTCATATGCTAATTGTTTTTACATTGTCGGGGTAGGAGGACGGCCTACCGTCCACTGCCAACTCTTTCCCTTGATGCTCTACACTCATGAGCTTCTCCCAGCCTCCTGTACTATAGCGGATATACTCACCGATGAAGCTCTCGATCTCCTCTAAAGAGAGCTCCTCATGCAGTACTACCTCTCTCATCATATTGATCCACCAAGAGCTAATGAAGTGAATGAAGAAAGGCGAGATACGGGTATGCAGGTCTGGGTGGAGCTCTTTCATCCGCTCCATATACTCTATCCCGATAATGGTGCTCTTGTCGATCCACTGCTCCCAATAGTCCCTAAATCGAGAGGCCTGTACATGGCAAAACAGCAACCTAAGCTCCTCGCGATAGCGAACTACGACACCCATCGCCTCTTGCATGAACTGGCGTTGATACACCTCTGATGTAAAGACTCGGAGGGAGAGGTTCTCGGGCCGATTATGATTGTCTAGCATGCTGTTCATTGCCTCCAAAAGCGGATGTAAGACGGCTGCCAGCAGATCATCCTTACAAGGGTAGTAATTGTATATATTGCTCAGACCTACGCCCGATAGCTTGGAGATCTCACGCATGGACACAGCCCTAAAGCCTCGCTGTAGGAAGGCTTCTCGAGCTGTTTGTAACAGCAACTTGCGTACATGATCTTTCGTTGCTTGCATAGGTCCCAATACATTCTTTTCACTGCTTTGACAAAGGTCGCAACCTTTCCTTGGACAGACAATACCTAGAAGTGGTTATTTTTGACAAGGCAAGCAGAGGCTCATCCATACCATCCATATATACTAGATGTTTTCGTCTTCAGCGATACTAGCCCCACATCTAGGTACCCCCTCTCTATCGGGTGCAGACCAAATCGCCGTAAGCATGCGCCTCTCCATCGATATTCAATACCCTCTTCGATCGATATTCAATCTTCGCCTTCGTCGATATTCAATATCCTCCCTCATCGATGTTGAATAGCGTACAAGCATCTTCACTACCTTCCTCCAAGGCTAAGATCAGCGCAGGCGAGGTTCTCAGTAGCTTTCTTATCCCATCCCGAGCCTAGCCGTATGTGGACAAGAGTGTACAATGCATAATAACTATGACACCTAACGCTACGGCTATCTAATACTTTTGAGTACCTTTGCTCCGGATATAGCTACACCTCGCCGTGTGGCTAGTATGGAATAGATAAATGATGACAAATAAACTAAAACGGCAGATATCGATAGCCTTCTGTTGCCTCGGCTTCGGGTCGCTCGCTCTCGCCCAGCAGACCGATACGCTAGTATTGTCGCTCGACAGGGCCGTGGAGATAGGTCTCGCTGATAATGAGACACTACAAGCCACCCGCCTTGACGTAGGGCGTGCACAATACGACCACAAGGTCAACCTAGCCCAGCTCTTCCCCAACATCAGTGCCAGTGGCTCCTACGGCTACACGCTCAAGAAGCAGAAAGTCTACTTCGGTGGTGGAGATAGTAACAATCCCATGGCATCGTTCTTGCCCGAGGGCGGTATCGAGATGGGGCAGACGCACAACATTCAGGCAGGGATCAACGCCTCACTCCCCCTCTTCGCTCCCCAGCTCTGGGCCAGCCTAGGCCTCGACCGCGTGTCGGTAGAGATCGCCAAGCAAAAGGCCCAAGGCTCCATCATAGACCTGACAGCCGAGCTACGCAAAGCCTATATGGGCGTGCTACTAGCTCAGGACAGTAAGCGTGTCCTCGAGGAGAGCCTCGAGAATATGAAGCGCAACCGTACGTCTATCCAGCAGAAGTACGACCGTGGTCTAGTGGCGGAGTACGACCTTATCCGCATGGATGCGCAGGTCAAGAACCTCATCCCACAGGTGATACAGGCTACGCAGAGCGTTCGCCTCGCCGAGATGAAGCTCCTCGTGCTGATGAGCATGTCGCCCGAGAGACCTATCAAGCTAGAGGAGAAGCTATCGGACTATATCGACACCGTCTACAGCAACATGCTCGCCAAGGGAAGAACGACCGATACGCTCGACTTCAAGGAGAATAAGACCCTACGCTCCCTCGCACTCAATGCCAAGCAGCTGGAGGCGGCCCTCAAGGCCAAGAAAAGTGCCTTCCTGCCCACACTGGCCATGAGCTTCAACTATACGTACAACTACGCTGACGACAACCTACGCCTAAGCAATAGCCTACGCTGGTCGCCCTACTCTATGATCGGGCTCTCGCTCAGCGTACCTATCTTCGCTGGTGGCTCTCGCCTCTATGGGCTCAAGAGTACTGGGCTACAGATCCTCCAGCTGGAGCTACAGCGCCGCCAGGCTGAGCGCGAGCTACGCCTAGCAGCCTCTAGCTCTACCAGCGAACAGCGCAATGCCTCGGAACAGTTTGTCGCCAGCCAAGAGGCTGTACGTAGCGCACAGAAGGGGCTCGACATCGCAGAGGTACGCTACCGCACAGGCGAGAGTACCATCCTAGAGCTCAACGACGCCGAGCTAGCCCTACGACAGGCTCAGCTCAACCTCTACCAGGCCATATACAACTACATGATAGCGACCTACAGCCTAGCTCAGCTACAGGGCGATGTGCCCCTATATGGCCCCGAACTATAGATCACATACGCAAATCCCCCCAGTATAGTACAATAATGAAGATAGATAACAAGTACAGAGCTCTAGCTCTCGCCAGCATAGCCTTCGCCTTCGCGAGCTGTGGCTCGGGACAAGCCAATGAAGGTAGTACACAGGCCGACTCGATCGCCGTACGTACGGTAGACGTCGCCACCATCGAACGCGACACAATAGACCTGCGTGGCGAGTACACTGCCACCCTCACGGCCAAGGTTACCAACAATATCTCGGCTCAGAGCGGAGGACGGCTCGCTCAGCTACTCGTGCAGGTAGGCGACCGCGTCGGACGTGGGCAGGTAGTGGCACGCCTCGATGCCGCTCAGCTCAACCAAGCCAAGATACAGCTCGACGACGCTACTACCAACTACCGCCGCGTGAGCGAGCTCTACGAGATAGGCGGTATCAGCAAGGCTCAGTGGGAGCAGGCCCGTAGCACGATGAATATAGCCCAAGAGGCTTACAACAACCTGATGAGCAACACCGTACTGCGTAGCCCTATAGCAGGCGTCGTTACGGCCAAGAACTATGACGCAGGCGATATGACCTCCCCTAGCCAGCCTGTAGTGGTCGTAGAGCAGGTAGTCCCCGTCAAAGCCGTTATCAATGTCTCTGAGACCTACTACAAGCTCCTCAAGAAGGGCATGCAAGCCTCGGTGGCTGTAGACGCTCTCGGTGGTAGCTTCGATGCCTACGTCGCCAACGTCTACCCCACCATCGATGCCACCACACATACGATACCCGTGGAGGTAGAGATCCCCAACCGCGATGCCCTACTATGCCCAGGCATGTATAGCCGCGTGAGCCTAGACCTAGGACGTAGTGTAGCCACCCTAGTACCCGACAAGGCTGTACAGCGTATGGTGGGCAGTGGACAGCGCTACGTGTACGTCTATACCGACGGCAAGGCTGTCTATCGCCCCATAGAGATCGGGGAGCTACACGACGATCGCTACGCTGTACTATCGGGTCTAGAGCCAGGTGAGGTGGTCATCGTATCATCGGCCGCATCGCTCACCAATGGTGCAGCTGTACAGCCACAGAAGTAGCCAACGGCTCGGGCTAGCCATAGCCTGCCAAGAGAGACATTAAGACGAAGTAGAATATGAGTATATACGAAACAGCCGTCAAAAAGCCTATCACGACAGCTCTCGTCTTCGTGGCGATAGCTATCATAGGCCTATTCGCCTTGACGCGCCTCAACGTAGAGTTGATGCCCGACACCGATACGACGGATATTATGGTGATAACGGCCTATCCTGGTGCTAGTGCAGAGGACATTGAGAGCAATGTTACCAAGCTACTGGAGAATAGCCTCAATAGCGTGGACAACCTCAAGCACATCACCAGCAAGAGCCGCGAGAATACCTCGGTTATCACCCTGAGCTTCAACGCTGGCACCGACATAGCAGAGGCTACCAACGACACGCGCGACAAGATCGATGCCATCCGCTCGTCGCTCCCCTCGGGGGTCTCGACGCCTATCATCTTCAAGTTTGGTGCCTCCGACATCCCCGTGGCTATCCTCTCGGTGGAGAGCCACGAGAGCAGCTCGGCTCTAGCCAAGATCCTAGACAACGAGGTAGTCAATCCTCTAGCTCGCCTAGAGGGTGTAGGCTCGGTGTCTGTAGCTGGAGCTATGGAGCGTGTCATACAGATCTATTGCGACCCTACCAAGCTAGAGGCATATGGCCTCACGGTGGCACAGGTGAGCCAGATCATCGCGGCAGACAATACCAACATCCCCGCTGGTCAGATCGACCTAGGTACACGCACCAACTCGATACGCGTACAGGGCGAATATCAAGACCCACAAGATATGGCTCGTATCGTACTGACGAGCATCGGGGGGCGTAGCATCTACCTAAGCGATGTAGCCACCATACACGACACTACGGCCGAACGCCAGCAGGAGAACTATACCAACGGCAAGAGTGGTGCCATCATCGTCATCAACAAGCAGAGCGATGGCAATGCCGTGGAGGTCTCCGATCGAGTGCGTGAGGAGCTACCTCGCATTGCGAGGAACCTCCCTAGCGACATCAAGATAGACTACCTCATCGACACCTCTAGCTTCATCACCAATACGATCAATACGCTACAGGAGACGATTATCGTTACCTTCATCATCGTCTTCATCGTGGTGTACGTCTTCCTCGGGAGGAGCTCAGCTACGCTGATCATCGTACTGACGATCCCCGTATCGCTCATTGGCTCATTTATCTACCTGATGGCATCGGGCAATTCGCTCAACGTCATCTCCCTATCGGCCCTATCTATCGCTATCGGTATGGTGGTGGACGACGCTATCGTCGTGCTAGAGAATATCACCACCCATATGGAGCGAGGGAGCTACCCCAAGCAGGCAGCCGTCCATGGGACCAATGAGGTCGGGATCTCGGTAGTGGCCTCTACGCTGACGATGCTAGCCGTCTTCCTACCTCTGACGATGATACAGGGCGAGAGCGGGCTGATGTTTCGCCAGCTAGGCTGGATCATGAGCATTGTGATGATCGTATCGACAGTGGCTGCACTCTCGCTAACGCCCATGCTCTCGTCGCAGCTCCTCAAGCGCGATAGCCGACAAAATCGCTGGGCCAAGGCCTTGCTCTCTCCATTCAACCGTCTGCTCGACAGGCTCGATGGGGGCTACGAAAGGCTCCTTGGCTGGACTGTGCGCCACCGCCGTATGACGATCTTCTCCGCCATGGGCTTGTTCTTGGTTAGCCTACTGCTATTCCCACTGATCAAGTTCGAGCTCATGCCCTCGCAGGACTACAGCTTCGTCGTCGTAACGGCAGAGACTCCCGTAGGCACCAGCGTAGAGGAGATGCGAGCCATCGGGCTAGACATAGATCGTCGCCTACGCGAGGAGATCGAGGAGATCAACATCGTGGCCATGACCGTAGGGACGGCCGATGCAAGCAATGCCTGGGCCTCTATGCAGGACAACGGAAGCAATGTAGCGAGCTATCGCATAGGGCTGGTGCCTAGATCGGAGCGCGATCGCTCCCAAGACGAGGTGAGCGACCAGATACGCGCTATACTCGACCAATACCCTCAGCTGTCCTCCTACTCGGTACAGGCAGGGGGCAACGAGGGTCAAGGAGGCAACTCGATAGAGATCGACATCTATGGGCACGACTTTGACGAGACAGATGCCGTAGCACGTGCTGTTAGACAGGGGCTACTCGACTATCGCCTAGAGGGGCACCCTGTGGTGTCGGAGGTATCACTTAGTCGCAAGGACTATACACCCGAGCTACGCTTCGTCTTCGATAGGCAGAGGCTGGCAGACAATGGGCTGACACTGGCTGTCGCCTCATCTTACCTGCGCAACGCTGTCAATGGCTCGGTAGCATCGCACTATCGCGAGGAGGGCGATGAGTACGACATACGCGTCAGCCTCGACCCCAAGCATCGCCAGAGTGCAGAGGATATAGGCAACATCCTCGTCGCCACACCTCAAGGACGCTCGGTACGCCTCTCGGAGCTCGGGCGGCTCGACGAAGCCTACACCCCACCCACCATCGAGCGCAAAGACCGCTCACGCGTCATTACCCTCAGTGTAATAGGCTCGACTACAGCTGTCCTCAGCGATGTAGCCGATGCGGCCAAGGCTGTGCTGGCTAGCACCAAGATACCCTCCAACATCACCACGCACCTAGGCGGTACATACGAGACACAGCAGGAGACCAATGCCGAGCTAATGCTACTGCTACTGCTCGTGCTCATCTTGGTATTCATCGTCATGGCATCGCAGTTTGAGAGCATGCGTCTGCCATTCGTGATTATGTTCTCGGTGCCCTTCGCCTTCACGGGTGTCTTCCTAGGGCTTGTGCTCACACAGATACCCCTAGGCTCTATGGCCTTCATCGGCCTGATCATGCTCGTAGGCATCGTGGTCAAGAATGGCATCGTGCTCATCGACTACACTCTGCTACTACGCGAGCGTGGGCAAGGTGTTACGCGCTCTGTAATGGGGGCTGGGCGTAGTCGCCTGCGCCCTGTACTGATGACCACCCTCACTACCGTGCTCGGTATGCTACCCATGGCTATCGGTGTGGGCGAGGGCTCTGAGATGTGGCAGTCGATGGGTGTAACAGTGGTCTTCGGGCTATCGTTCTCCACGCTCGTTACCCTAGTACTCATACCCACGATCTATGCCGCTATGGAGGCGCGCATCATCGTGCGCGAGCGCAAGCGACTAGCACGCAAGCTCGAGCGCAAAGCTCAGGCAGGGAAACTTCACAACGTCATCGACTATGGACACTAGCAAGATCAAATACGCTCCTAGCGAGCCACTCAAGAGCGTCTTCATCGCCTACAATCAGGCCTATCATCCGCTCATACTCCGTATCCTCTCGCGCCTAGCTATCAAGGGCTACACGAGCTGGAACCACATACAGGGACGTGGTACGCACACAGGCGAGCCACACATGGGTAGCCATGCCTGGCCTACGCTGAACGATGCCATGATCGTCATCGTCCCCGAGGCCAAGGTAGAGCCCCTCCTCAAGGCACTGCGTCAGCTCGATGAGGCCACGCCCGAGCAGGGCTTGCGCGCCTTCGTTTGGAGTGTCGAGCAGACTATCTAGAGAGGCTAAGCTCTCTCCTCTTGGCGACGGCTCCCACTGCCCTAGGGTAGTGGGAGCCGTCGCCCTTGTCTGCTGGTACGGGTGCCAAGGAGGTTATCCGCCTCCTCGCTTGCTCCAGCAATATGCTTCCCTTCTTCATGCTTAGCCTCTCCTAGCACGTGACAAAATCAACCTCATGAAGGGGAATAGGCCTGCATATTTACCTATTTCTCGGCTCTACACTGAACATTTTTGCATGTCCATAGCTTGTATTAGCGGTGCAATAGGTATCTTTGTGCCCCGAATAGGAGTGGTGGGAGCAGCCGTTGTTGTGCAAGTTCGACCTCTGTATAGTATAGATGGATCTCATCGACCCTCTAGCCACGCCTATAGAGCAAGACAATAAATTAGAAAAAGTATAGATGATGACAACTCCCTATCAAAGCCCAGAGATAGAAGAGATCTCTCTAGGCACGGCGTACACCCTCTTCGCGACTCTATCGGCCGAGGCCGAGATAGACGACTGGGGCGATGAGGGCGATCTATAGCACATAGCCCGTGCTATAGCCTCCCTACAGACCCCATAAAGGAACCGACAAATACAACCAATGGCAATGATAATGTACAACAAACAAAAGACCATATCGCTAATCCTCGCTCTCGTAGCCCTAGTACTAGGGGCGTGTAGTGAGAAGCGCGATAGTGATGTAGACACCAACACCACCTCCTCCGAGATCGTCTACGATGGCCCTACGGCTACACTACAGGCCGATGGAGTGTACGACCTCGAGGATCAGGATGGGCTCAAGTCCACCTTTGCTCTCGACAGCGAGGGCAAGAGCATCCTACAGCTACCCAGCACTGACGTTACCGTGCGCTGTATCATCAAGAGTACAGACCCCTCACAGCCTACCTCGTACCTCACCCTAAAATGGAAGCGATCGGGGACCAATGGGCTATACTATACCTACAAGCAGGCTGCATTCAACCTCGCCGCTGGCACCAATATCTATAGTGGCGACTGGTACATCCTCGGGATCATCGGTGGGAGCAACTTCGGCTCCTTCACGACCAACGGCTCCTTCACGATGAATACCACCGCAGCTCCAGGTGCCAAGGCGGGTGAAACCATCACATTCGCTGACGCACCATTCATCTTCCCCTGGACCAAGCTCACCGTAGTACAGGTCAATGGCCAGCCCTCTCTACGCGTACCAGGCGTTGTGCGCTTCAAGCCTCAGGGCGTGCTCCTACGCCACCATACGATCAACGAGATGTACACGCCCTTTGAGATAGATCGTATAGGTATCTACTCCAACGTGATGTCCTTTCAGGGGACCTTCACGGTCGGAACTCCAGTGGAGGGAGAGGGTGCTACCTGGACGCCAACCACTCAGACCACGGCAGGCACGACCTTCGCTGGTGCGCCTAGCCCATCTTGGTCGCGCGAGTATGTGCTACGCAACGCAGCCAATACCGCGAATACACCCGAGAAGTTTGCAGCAGCCCTGTGGGGCACGGCCACAGGCAAATGGGTAGACAAAACGCCTGCAGACAACAAACAGCACTACCTCATCTGGGCTATGCCTGCCGAGACGACAGAGGAGCCACACACGGCGATCTTTGCATACCTAAACCCTCTAGACGCCTCAGGGGCTCGCATCGCTGGAGGTCGGGTATGGCACCATATTTTCTACTCGGGCTTCAAGCCTACAGCGGGTCGTTCCTATGCCGTCCGATCGGTTATCCGTCGTCCTCGCATGGCTCTAGAATATATGGCAGAGACCAATCTATCGGGTAGCAAGACCTTCGCCGCGAACAATCTGTACAAAGACGCTAGTGGCAATATCACAGAGGCTTACTTCCCCGTATGGACGGTCGTTCCCGACCCCTCGTCGGTACTCCCCGACGGCTATCGCCTGCCCGATACAGACGAGCTACGAGGCATCGTAACCCTCGGTGTGAGAGCTGGCAAGACGGCTACCACTGTAGCTGCCGCTGTAGAGGAAATAGAGTCTTGCTACAACCAGCATACAGCAAGCAAACTCCCCTTCCGCGCAACCTATGTCTACGACCCCGCCAACACCTCCGATACAGACATCAATGGGGCTAGGGTAGTGTATGGGCTTAGATGGACCAACCAGCCTTTTGGAGGGAGCAATCCATCCAAGAACTTCTACGCCTCTGCATGGCGCTATATCTACATCCCCAACATAGGCCCCGAGACAATGCCACAAGCAGCACTCCGTATCGAGGCGCGTTATCTAGGGCCATCCTCTACGCTCACTATCAGCGATATTGCCAATAGGACATGGTGGGATAACCAGTCGGTAGCAGGCGATGACGAGGCCGTACGCATCCTCCCCCTATCGGGCTACGACTACGATGGGCAGAAGTATATGGTGGGCAAGCATGGAGCCTTCATGCCTCTACAGGCCTATCTGCCAGAGAATATAGTCAATAAGCGAGGTGTTGTAGCCTATTATCGCCCCGAGAACATGGGTGTGGTGGAGAACTATCAGTACTCCCTGATGGCTAGGCGACACAGCACTACATACTTCCCACACGATGTATCTGGGGTAGACTACCCTGTGCACAGCAACTCCGACCCTCTACTACAGACCAAGCTATCGCTCCCCATACGTCCCTTCAAGATACGTACATTCAAGGAGCGCTTCCTGCCTCAGCGCACCACTACCCCATAGGGAGCGAGCGCCCTCTCGGGCTCATCCTCTCATCAATAGCAAAAGTCCTGGCTCCTCTCAGCCAGGACTTTTGCTATCCCCCCTCCACACCATCAATAGACGTGGCTAAGAAAGCTCGATCTTTTGGATCGAAAACATCGATATTTTTACCCAAAAACATCGAACTAATCGACCGAAAACATCGAACTTTTCGTCCAAAAACATTGATGTTTTCGGGTAAAAATATCGATGTTTTTCAGCAGTCAATTCCCCCCACTCGAGGTATATGCCTCGAGGAGCATAAAGGGACAAAAGATCGGGTGCGCTACCTCGAGGTAGCGCACCCGATCTATACTAGGGGGAAGGGAGGCTAGAGATTGACTGCTGTGCGTGCCCCATCGTAGGCAATAGCACGCATCGTGAAGCCTGTGCCCCACGTGATCCCCGAGGGGAGTGTGATCTGAAGCGACGAGGCATCCTTGTCGATACCCGTATCCGACAGATAGACTACCTGCCCCGAGGCATCGAGCACCTCGTAGGCTACAGCATGGCGCCAGCCCGTGAGGGTAATCGTCTGTCCACTACGAGTAGCCGAGCCAGCCACCACGGCCAGCTTGCCCTTGTACACCTCTACCGTGTGGTCGGTGATGTACTCTAGGGCTATATCAGGCTTGGGCAGGCGTAGGGCAGCGATACGTGCCTTGACTTCGGCAGCCTGTGCCTCGGTGATCGTCAGCTGTTCGGTCGAGTAGTCCTTGATCGACTTGTCGACAGGCTTGAAGAAGCCCCACTTCTCGAAGTATTCGGTGAGGTCGAGCTGAGCCGTTACCGATGCGATATAGGGGAACTCCAGCTGCTGAGCCCCTGCATTGGGCTTGTCGGGGTGAGTACGTACGTACTCGTAGAGATCGGGGTAGAAACCTCCCTTGTCGGGCTGCTGGAGAGGTGTACGCCCTAGCACCTTGCCAAAGTAGAGCTCTAGCTGCCAGAAAGGTACTAGCTGGCAGAAGACATCGGTGGACTCGCAGAAGGCAATCTTGGGGACAAAGATTTGGTTCCACGACTTGGTGTAGCGGCTGTGCGGACGAGCCTGATCCATATTCTCTGTCTGTAGACGCGACTTGGCCCCGAATACCGTCGTCTGGATGTATTGGCTAGGGATATTGACCGTTACCTCCGTCATACCACGCCACAGCACTCCAGGGCGCGTCTGATTGACATGGCCTATCTCGTGCGCAGGCCCCCACATATTGGATGTGGAGAGCGACTGCACGTTGGTCAGTGCATCGAGCGTCGTGTCGTTGTAGGCCGTATGGTACCACGTAGCATACATGTAGGATGTGTAGATCACGTGCAGTAGCATGCGGTTGCGGTTCATCCTATTGTACTTGTGCAGACCATGTAGCTCCTGCTCCGAGCGCACTATGAGGTCGTAGGCATCGATGAGAGCCTTGCCGTCGGGCGTATTGCGACGAAAACGCTCGCTAGGGAAGGCTAGGTGTGTGTACTGCCCTACTACGTCAAAGTACTTGCCAGCCTTGCCTAGTAGCTCACCCCAACGCCCTTGGTGAGAAGCGCGCTGAGAGTCGAAGTAGCCATTGACCCGCCCGCTAGCGAAGTGTATCTTGACGGGCTGAGCCGTCTCTGCGGCCTCGAGCGTAGAGGTGTGGTACATCACATAGACGAGCCCCTTGTGCGTCATGCGTATCTTGTTGACACCACGATAGAGGGGGTAGGTCTTGCGGCTATTGAAGCCATCGGCTCCAGGTGTGTCATAGTTGACCACACAGATAGCGAGATCGCGCCCATAGGTATCGCCCACTATGGCTACGAGGTCTTCGTTGGCCTCGACCTCGATACCAGTAGGATTGTCGAGGAGCGAATAGGGCTGTGCCTTGTTGGTCGCAGAGATGATCGTAGGTAGCGGATAGGCTTTGTAGCTATCTACGCGAAACTCGCGACTATACTGCCCATGTAGCATATACATGGCGATATTCTTGAAGAACGGATACTGCGAGGCCGTAATATCGGCCTCGGTGATGCCGTCCTTGAGCTCCGTACAGAGCTCGTCCTTGAAGAGCGTCTTGTAGTCGAACCGCTCGGGGTTCTTGGTATAGAACTCCATCTCGGAGCACGAGACAAAGCCCTTGGAGCCAGCATGCCCCTTGCCACTCTGTACGACGAAGCGGAAGCCCTTGGCCTTGACGGGGGTAGCGAAGACGACGCGCGTAGGGTTGCCAGACTCGTTGAAGTCCTTCTGCATCAACTTCTGATACGAGCTACCATCGGCCGTATAGTAGATGTCTACTACCTTGAAGTGCCCATTGGTACCACCATCCTGACGTGGGTAGTAGATCAGATAATCGACCTCCTCTACCTTGCCAAAATGGTAGTCGAGCGTTATGGGGAAAGCTAGGTTGTTGCCCCAAGCAGAGTGGTAGAGAGTAGCATAGTCGCCATCGTACGACTTGTCTATCCCCTGGTTTTGGCCAGGCTGTTCCGAGTCGGCCTGGCCACCTACTACAGCTACCTTGACGTCGCCCTTGATGTCGTCGGCAGGTACTGCCTGATAGCTGGCCATACCGCTCTGATTGACAGCTACGAGGACGAGCTTGGCACTCGTCTGCCCCTTGGGACGTATCTCGATGTTGGCCGCACGTGCCGTAGCTCCCGTATTGGGGCGTGCTACGTACTGCTGAGGGTACTCCACGAGGTCGGTAGAGCGTAGCTGGCTGGAGGGAACGACCCATTCGGGTACCTTGACCTCGACCTCTACGTTGGAGGTAACGACGAAGTCTATACGACCACCAGATACAGGCAGATTGAACATCGTCTTATCCACCAGTATAGTCGGCTCTGTGCCGAGCTGGCGCACCTTGAGCGTACGCACTATAGACGAGAAGGTGAGCGTAACCGTCGCCTCACGCACAGACAGCTCTTGGCTAGCCTGCACGCTGATGCGTAGCGACTTGCCTAGGGGGCGTACTTCGCACCAGGGCTGGTCGCTCTTGGCCGTCCAGCCCTCGATATTGGTCGTGATGGGGAGGTTGATCGTACTTGCCTTGGCTTGGAAGTCTACGACCTCCTTGCCTATCTCGGCCGTGGGCACAGAGGGCTCATCGGTCTTGCTACCACATGAGGCGAAGGCGAGGGCCACGACCATCAGGGCCGAGAGGATGGAGTAATAAAAGCGTATCATATCTATGACTTATATGCTCTGTATTGTGTATCGATAGCTGGGCGGAAGCCAGCGAGTGCCGAGGCCTCTCGCTATACTCCCGCCCTACTACTCTAGAGGTGTACCCAGTACCCTACTGAAGGACTATCGTCTCACCAGTCTCGGGGTCGAACTCCTGCACCTGATACTTGAAGATCTGTAGCTCGGCCAGCGTAGGGAACTTGTGCCCAGAGTGGATAGACAAGATCTGGAAGATAAGGTAGCGGTAGGGAAGATTGTCCGTGAAGCGGAATGCAGCCGCATCGTAGGTAGCGCCATTGGCACTGATAGCAATGCCAGTGTAGCTATTGAGCTCTACAGCGTTGTTGTGCGTGAGCACAGAGGTGTAGTCGCTAGCGAAGGCTGTAGCATCGAACGAATTGGTACCATAGACCTTGAAGTCCTTGGGAGCATCAGCACCCTTGTTGTGGCGAGACTGCATCATGAAGCTGATGGCGCGCACATCGGTCGTCTGTAGGTCGAAGACGAAGTAGTGTGGCATCTCGGGCACAGGAGCCGCCCAACGTCCGTGGCAGAAGGTGCCAGCGTTGTTGTCGAGCAGGCTAGGCAGACCACCACCATCATTGACCTGCTCGGTAGAGGTCCATGCCGTCTGGTAGGCCGTGAAGCGTACCTGCGTCTTGGTAGCGGCATCGATTTGGTAGCGCTTGGGGAGAGCATTGGCCGTAGCCGTGATCTTGTGCGCTGTACCCTCCTGCCCCTGCTTGGTAACGGGCACTAGGGTGAAGTCGATAGCACCATGGCGAGCCAGTAGCCCATCGATAGTGATACTATTGGCGTGTACGCTAGCTAGGCGCGTGTGCACCTTCTTGGTGTCGGGGTGCAGATAGGTAATGCGGATATACTGGTAGTTGGCCCCCTCGGGTACGGTCCAGTTGATCGTTACGATCCCTTCTCCTGGCGTAGCGGTGATGGTGCTCGCATCGAGGTTGGTAGCGGCAGGGCCCTTGTCTTCCTTCTTGCAGGCAGTGAGCATGAGGCCAGCACATAGAGCCACAAAGCTATATTTCAAAAGCTTGTTCATATACTCTTCGTTATTTATCGTTAGTCTTGCCTCCTGGCTCGCTAGGCACTAGTGCCTAGCGAGCTGGTCAGGCAATGAGTCTGTCTTAGTAGCCGGGGTTCTGTATCAGCTTGGGGTTGCGGTTGATGTCGGCCGATGGGATGGGCAAGAGGTAGTTCTTGGGAGCCTCAAACTTGCGCTCGTAGGGGATCGTCGTGAGCTGAGCAAAGCCCTCGAGCGTCTTGGACTCGATGTTCATCCCCTGCGCCTTTACCCCAAATGCCTGCTCGGCAAGGAGCCAGCGACGCATATCCCAGAAGTTTTGGTTCTCGAGGTAGAGCTCGATCTGACGCTCTTGGCGCACGATCTGGCGGAGCTTGTCCTGCGTCAGGGCAGCGACACCACTCCATGAGGTCTCTACCGTAGGGATGCCAGCACGCACACGTACGTAGTCGAGGTACTTCTTGGCCTCGTCGAGCTGACTTGTCTCCACACATGCCTCAGCATAGGCGAGATATAGGTCGGCAAGGCGGATCACAGGCCAAGGGTACACGAGGCGCTGGGGACCCGACTCGTTCATGATCATGTTGGGGTCGGTACCCTTCTTGTTGAGGTATCCACCGGGCGAGTAGTTGTTGGACGACCCTGCCCCTGAGCTCATACGGCCGTTGAAGCCGTCCTTGAGGAAGTTGAGCAATACGCGCCCTCTCTGTGGCATACGGGCGGCATCGTAGGTATTGCCGTTGCCCTTGAGGATCTCATAGTAGCCGTTGTGGAAGCCTACCCAAGCGTAGAAACGAGGTTCGCGGTTGAGGTTGAAGGCCACCGTCTGAGCACCTTCCTTGGCATAGGCTGCATGGTCGGCGCCGATAGTTACTACGCTGAGCTTCTGCGTATCCTTGTAGGCAGGGTCTTCGTCCCAGGGCAGACCATTCTTGGTGTAGAAGCGGTTGAGCATAGCCCAGGTAACTGAGGTACCATTGGCACCCTGACCACGATTGGTGATACGTGGCGAGCACTTGAGCTGAATGTCGTAGTAGCCCTCACCACGTGTATCGGCCATGAGCACCTCGGGGTTGGGGCCCGACTTCCAGTCGAGCGTCAGGGTACGCATCTTGCGCACTGTACCTACCTCGGGATAGGCATTGGCACTCTGGTCGGTGCTACGATAAGCCTCGTTGGTGTAGAGGGCGTGGCCATTGCTCTCAGCTAGGGTGATAGCCTCCTTGATGGCCACACGAGCACGCTCCCACTTCTGTGGATCGTAGGTCTGTGGCATTAGGTGCTGGCCCTCTGCGTTCTTGAACTCTGTGTAGTAGTCGGTACCACCATTGAAGAGAGGTGATGCTGCGTAGAGGTAGAGCTTGGCCTTGACAGACTTGGCCATAACGCTAGTAGCTAGGCCGTAGAAAGACTGACCACCTAGCACAGAGCCCGTATTGCGAGTAGCGGGCAGGCCAGCAGCAGCCTCATCGAGCTGGGCGGCTATCCACTCTACACACTCATCGAGAGGACGACGCTCGGGGAAATCCTTGACTGCAGCATTGGCATCGGGAAGCTCCTTGATCAGCAGGATAGGCCCATAGCAGCGGAAGAGCTGATAGTGATAGTAGGCGATGAGGAACTTGATCTGAGCCTTGTAGTCGGCCTTCTCCTCTGGTGTCGTAGTAGCAGGAAGTGCGTCGATGCGCTCGAGGAATACGTAGCACTGACGAATACCCTGGAAGAGGGTGTCCCAGTACGAGATCACAGGCGAGGATGCCGTATAGTTGCCCTTGGGGAAGCCCGAGAAGAGCTCATGCTCGAAGGCTGTAACTACCTCGTCGCCCGTGAAGAGGTCGAGCCCCCCTACGGTACCAGCAGGGTTGGGGAGGTAGGCATAGCACGAATAGAGGAAGCCGAGGCCACGATCGCGCCCTGAGTAGGTATCGCGGTCGGTCGTATTCTCATCGGGTACGATGTCGAGGAAGTCGGCACAAGACGAGAAGCCACCAGCTAGTGCGAGGGCTAGAGCCCATGCTTTGTATGATAGTTTCATAACTTAATTACGTGTTTGAGATGTGGACTACTTGTTGTTGAACGTGATCTGTAGACCGATGTTGAACGTACGCTGTAGTGGGTAGCTCATACCCTTGCCACCACCCATCTCGGGATCCCATAGCTTGAACGATGAGAGCGAGAAGACGTTGGTAGCACTCACGTACAGGCGAGCATTCTTGTAGGTGTAGCCAAGCTCGATATTCTTGAGCTTGAGGAAGTCGGCATTGCGTAGCCAGTGGCTCGAGGACTGCGCGTTGTGGTTGTTGCTGAGCTTCGTCAGGCGAGGATACTGGGCATTGGGGTTTTGGTTGTCGATGCTCCAGTAGTCGTCTGCGATCCACTGCAGTACGTTGCGACGCTCTTGGTGACCAAAGGGATGGAAGCCACTCATCATCAGCGATACACGAGCCTGACCCTGGAAGAAGAACGAGAAGTCGAAGTTCTTGTAGCGCATCGTGGGGCCAAAGCCATAGACGATCTCGGGCACGGTAGGATAGCCTAGCACGATGCGGTCGTCGGCCGTGATCTGATTGTCGTACGTGCCATCGGTAGCAGGCTGGTCTACATACTTGATATCACCAGGGGCGATAGCGATGTTGCCGAGCGTAGAGGCAGGGTTGGCAGCTATATCGGCCTGGTCGATGTACAGACCATCGGCCTGATAGCCCCAGATAGAGTAGATGCTATGCCCCACACGGCGTAGGGCAGGGCGCAGGCCTGGAGCCTCGTCGTACTCGAGCACGCGGTTGCGCGCATAGGTGAAGGTACCGCGGAACTGCATCGAGAAGTCCTTGGAGAATTCCTTACCGAAGTCGATAGCCCCATCGAAGCCCCAGCTCTTGACCTTGGCATAGTTGCCATAGATCTTGGTGTCTGCAGTACCGAACGAGTTGGGTATCGTCTGCTTCTGCTGGAAGATGTTGCTACGTATCTCGTTGAAGCCATCGATAGTCAGGTTGATCATATCAAAGAGCCTGATGTCGGCACCGACATTGAGCTTGGCACCTACCTCCCACGTGATAGCATTGTTGGCAAGGCGAGAGTACGTGGGGCCCTTCCAGTCCACATTGCGTACACCATCGTAGCCCGTGGTGTAGGGAGGCGTATTGTTGAGGCTTACGATAGGCATGTAGATGAAGCGAGCACCACCGATCTGGTCGTTACCCACGAGACCATACGAGCCACGGAGCTTGAAGCTACTGATCACCTTGCTCAGTGGCTTCCAAAACTTCTCCTGGCTCACATTCCAGCTCGCACCGACAGCGGGGAAGAGACCCCAGCGATGGCCCTCGGCGAAGTTTTCAGAGCCATTGTATCCAGCACTAAGCTCGAGGATGTAACGGCGTGCATAGTCGTAGGTAAGACGTGCTGCGAAGCCCATCTTGCGCTTGGGGAGTGAGGCGATGAGGTCGTCGTTGTTGATCACGCTGTTGTTGTACTCGTCTTGGTTGTAGAGGAGCATGGCAGAGATGTTGTGATCGCCAAACGAGCGATTGTAGTCGAAGTACCCCTGTAGGTAGAAACGACGGTCGCCCGCACGCGACGACTTGGAGTTGAGCACTGGCTTGACGGGGTTGGTGGCCGACTGCTCATAGATGGTATTGCCCTCGGCATCGACAGAGGTACCAGTGAGCATATAGGCGTTGTAGCCCTGGTGACGAGAGTTGGTCGTCATGCTCCAGTTCTTGAACGACATGAGCCCCTTGAACGACAGCCCCTTGACGATGAAGTCGAGCTTCTGATCGTAGGTGAGGTTGGCCACTACGGTGCTAGCGAAGGAGTCCTTGTACCCTGCCGTAGCTACCGCTAGTGGGTTGACGATAGGCGTAGAGCCCATCGTGGCATTACCCCAGTGGTACCAGTCGTCGCCATAGCTAGGATACATGATGGGCGCATCGACAGCGTTGTTTTGCATCACGGCATCGAACATATTGCCGATACCGCCACCACCATCGGCTGCCGTTACGGGGCCACGGTTGTCATTGAGCTGTACGTTGAGGTTGAGGCCGATCTTCGCATCCTTGGAGATGTTGAAGTCGATGTTGTTTTGGAAGGCATAGCGCCACACATCGATGTTGTTGTCAAACGAGAAGAAGTCCTTACTACGCCCACGCAGCATACCCGTCTCATGGATAGCGTTGAGGTTCATGAAGTAGGTGATCTTGTTCGTACCACCACGTAGGTTGAAGTTGGCCCTTTGGTTGAAGGTCGAGGTCTTGAAGAGCTCGCTGTACCAGTCTACATTGGGGTAGAGATAGGGATCGGTGCCGAGCTCAGTGTTGCGTATCTTCTCCTCCGAATAGGGTGCATCTGCTACCCCTAGGCCACGTAGCGACTCGTTGAACATACGCATGAACGTCGTAGCATTGGCGATCTTGGGCACACGCACAGGCGTATTGACATAGCCCTCTAGGCGTACACCGATGATGGGCTTGTCGAGGTCGGCCCCACTGCGCGTCTTGATGATCAGTACACCATTGGCACCGCGTGTACCATACATGGCCGAGGTCGTAGCATCCTTGAGCACCGAGAAGCTCTCGATCACCTCAGGGTCGAGGGCATTGAGGTCGCCCTGCGAGATCTCTACGCCATCGAGTATGATGAGAGGATTGACAGCACCGCTCATCGTAGAGACACCGCGCACGTAGAAGTTGGCACCATTGCTACCAGGCTCACCGCTACGCTGATAGGCGATAACCCCAGCGAGGCGGCCAGCGAATGCCGATGACAGGTTGGCTACGGGCATCTTGAAGTCCGAGGGGCGTACGCTCTGTATAGAGCCCACGAGGGTCTCTTTCTTCTGCCCTGTACCGAAAGCCGTGATCACCACATCGCCCAGGAGCTTGGCATCCTCGGCCAGCGTTATGGAGAGCACCCTTTGGTTGCCTATCTTGATCTCCTTGTTGGTATAGCCAAGGCTAGAGATCACGAGGACATCCGAGGCCGACACCTCGATCTCGAAGCGACCATCGAGGTCGGTCGTCGTACCACGAGGAGGCGTGGTGCCCTTGATGAGCACATTGGCCCCGACGAGAGGTTCGCCAGTCTTGCTATCGGTGATAGCACCGACTACCTTCTTGGTGGTTCGTGCCTGAGCTACCGCTACTTGGCTTGCCTCAGGGGCTTGTAGCGGACTACCCTCAAGCGCATTGCCTGCATAGGCAGGACTTGCAAGGACAAGCGCAGAGGCAGCCAAGCAGATCGTCTTGACGAGCTTGCTGCTTCGTGCTTGCGTTAGTAATGGGTAATGTTTTACTACCATAGAAGAAATTATTAAAAATTATGAATTTAACCACTTTATTCATCCACTTATCTTCATTCTGCAAGCAAATATATAGCGATTAGAAACAATTCTCCAAATCAAAATCGGGTCAATAAACCAATAGCAGAGCCATATTAGCCCAATAATATGTTCTATAGCATTTTCACCGACAATAATATGGCGTTTGAGGGCTGTGAAAACCGCTCATTCGGTTCAAAAAACCGGATAGATATAACTAAAAATATGGATTATACCCTTCATCTAGAGACAAAATCCGATAGATCTCGCGAAATATCGCCCAATAAGATCAAACACTCCCGTCAATCTAGGGAGCTAAAATTGCACACGTGTGTCGTAGATACCTATTCTTCAAATCGCTCAAAATACTCAAATCGAAGCTCCCGTGGCACAAAATTTTTGCTACACTCTTCAAAAAATTTGACCATACTAGCCCCCGAATGGCCAATTTGTCCCCTCTCGATACATCATACTCGGCATCTCGGTAGCCCTCTATGACAGAGAGACCTGTGCTACTGGTCAAAAAACATCGAACTTCTTCCCCAAAAACATCGAACTTATCGGCAAAAAACATCGAACTTTCTGTGCCTCAAAACATCGATGTTTTTGCACGAAAACATCGAACAATCTGATCGTGCAGTAGCCTACGCAAAAGGCCAACGGATGCTAGTGTGCTATGATGAGGCACACAGATCAGACAAATCGCATACATACAAACCCAAAAGGCGAACAAAACAAACACAAATGAAACAAATATCTATACATATTGACGCATCCAGCGTTTATTTGCTATCTTTGTAGGCAATAAAGTGCGAGCTAAGACGTCTTAATGCTATAGACCAAGCCTCGCGCACTCCGCACCCTCCTAATAAGAACGGACGAAGACAAGATATGGCAGACATAGAGACCGCTAGACAACTACACTACATACATATCCCGAGCTACACGACTCAGGCAGGTGAGACGCTCCGCGACCTACGCCTAAGCTACGAGGTAGCAGGGCGTCCACTAGGTACAGCCCTCACTGTACTGGTCAATCATGCCCTCACGGGCAACTCCTCGGTAGCCGAAGAAACGGGCTGGTGGGGAAGCCTCATAGGTCGTGGCAGAGCTATCGACACGACACGATATACGATACTAGCCTTCAATATCCCGGGCAATGGCTATGACGGCAACGAACAGCCAGAGGCTCTGCGCCTCGACCTGCGCGACGTAGCAGAGCTCTTCATCAGAGGCATCGACAGCCTAGGTATCGATAGGCTCTATGCCATCATCGGGGCATCGCTCGGGGGTGGGCTAAGCCTACAGATCGCCTACCTGCGCCCCAGGCTCGCAGAGCATATCTTCTGCATAGCCTCCGACTACCGCGCTAGCGACTGGCTACTAGCCCAGACGCTCGTGCAGCAGCGCATCCTCGACCACTCCAGCTCCCCTATCGAGGATGCCCGTATCCACGCCATGCTCTGCTATCGTACCCCCATGAGCCTAGGCGTACGCTTCGCAGGGTGCAGTACACGCACCCCAGGCAAGTACGACATCGTCAGCTGGCTCGAGTATCACGGCGATGCTCTAGCGGCACGCTTCAAGCTATCGGCCTATCGGGTGATGACGCGCCTCACGGCGAGCATCTACGTCTGCCACACGGCCGAGGAGCTACAGCACATCGAGGGTACGGTGCACCTAGTCAGCATAGATACCGACCTGCTATTCACCCATGCGCGTAGCCTAGAGGCCTACGAACGCCTCAAGAGCGTAGCTCCACGTACTACCCTCGATACGATCCATTCGATCCATGGGCACGATGCCTTCTTGATGGAGTACGAACAGCTCGTCGACATCATCGCCCCCTACTTCGCCCACGAGGCCTCACAGCACTAGACTCATTATTATATATACTATGCAACTAGACAGATCTCCCATTACGGTACATCTCGCAGTGATCGGCCATGGCAAGGTCGGGAGCGAGTTTATCGACCAAGTCATCGAGAGCGCAGAGCTCATCTGCCTACGCAAGCAGATCAACCTGCGCATATTCGCCATCGCCAATAGCAAGCGTTGCCTCTTCTCGAGCGACGGCATCGGGCGAGGCTGGCGCGAACTAATAGCACAGAGCCCTATCGAGGGCGATATACCAGGTGCTATCATCGCCTACGCTCATACTCAGGGGCTCGACAACCTCATAGCAGTAGACAATACCTCGAGCGAGGGGATAGCGCGGTCGTATAGGCAGTTTGTGGAGGCGGGCTTCGACCTCGTATCGTCCAACAAGAAGGCCAATACCCTCCCCTGGAGCGACTACCTCGCCCTACGCCTATGCCTCTACGAGCACGGACGTAGCTACCGCTACGAGACCAACGTCGGGGCAGGGCTCCCCCTCATCGACAACATCAAGCTGCTACACCTATCGGGCGAGCGCATACACCGCATACGTGGTGTATTCTCTGGCAGCCTCAGCTACATATTCAACGAGCTGGGGCGACGACCCACGGGCGACCTCCGACAGATCATCCAGGAGGCTACCGACCTCGGCTATGCCGAGCCCGATGTACGCGAAGACCTATCGGGCGAAGATGTAGCACGCAAGCTGCTGATCTTGGCTCGTGAGCTCGACATAGAGTGGTCGCTCGAGCATGTACTAGCCGACAACATAGTCCCTGAGGAGCTCCGCACCCTGCCGGTAGAGGAGTTTTGGGCACACTTCGACGCCTTCGAGCAGTACATACAGAGCCGACGTGCACAGTGCCCCCCTGGGCATGTGCTCCGCTACATCGGCGAGGTGGTATGGGACGACAAGACCGAGTGCGCCAGCCTCAAGGCCGGCCTCGAAGCCGTGCCCGAGGTATCGACACTTGGAGCTCTGAGCTCGGCCGATTGTTGCTTTCAGATCTTCACCGAGAGCTACGGATCGCGTCCCGTAACCATACAGGGCGCAGGAGCAGGCACCAAGGTAACGGCACGAGGTGTATTCGGCGATGTGCTACGCCTCTGCGAGGGCTACCTAGTCCCCTAGAGGCCTAGAGGCACAACGAAAGGAAAAGCCCCAGCACGACACTCGTCGTACTGGGGCTTCCCATTGTATCAATGTTTAGTAATGTGATCTCTAGGAGACACGCAGGCTCTTGCCTGGTGATAGCTTGGCTCGTGTACTGATGCCGTTGAGAGTAGCGATCTTGCTGACCGTAGTACCATTGCGTCGAGCTATCGCGCTCAGGGTATCACCCTTACGTACCCGATAGGTGCGGATAGCGGAGCCCTTCTTGGACTTCTTGGCACTCTTGGCCGTAGCGTAGGCCGAGGTGGCCTGCTGTCTGCTCCCCTTGTGGAAAGTATAGACATCGGTGCGAGGCACACCTTGCTCAAAGTCGAATAGCATATTGGGGTTGAGCGCAATGCCCATGAAGCGTGTCTCGAAGTGTAGGTGTGGCCCTGTCGAACGCCCTGTATTGCCACCGAGACCGATCACACCGCCAGCCTTGACGATATCACCCTCGCGCACCATCTGTCGGTGCAGGTGTCCGTAGACGGTCTCGAGGCCGTTGGGATGGCGCACGATGATGTAGTTGCCATAGCCACCGCGGTTGTACGCCACGACGCGCACCTTGCCCGAGAAGGCTGAGCGCACCGTGTCGCCTACGCTGAGGCCGATGTCGATCCCGTAGTGGAAACGCCCGAAGCGACGACGATAGCCGAAGTGGCTCGTTACGCGACGGCTCTCGATGGGCATCACGAATTCGTTGAGGTCGATGTCGTAGGTAGAGGGGATGTTGGCGCTAGAGGTAAGGGGGTTGACGCTATTGTTCCACGAGTCCTCTCCGTAGAGGTCGATCCCTGGATCCTCGAGGGCTTCTTCGGCGAGCTCTTCCTTGAGCTCTATTTCGCGTAGTTTCTTTTGGTCCGAGATCTTTTTCTTGATCTCTAGTCGGTCGGCGAGTAGACCTCGCTCTCCATGTAGGCTGTCGGCAGAGGCGCGACCTGGGGGTGCTTTGCGTACCTCTTTTCTAGATGCCACCGCTTGCCCCTCGGCCGTGGTCGGCAGGGCGAAGCTCAAGCACAGAGATGCGCATAGCACAAACAGAGTTTCCTTTGTCATACACTATTCTTAATACTTTCGTGAGATCGGGCCTATGCCCTTACTCTCCTAACTAACACGGCATCCCAAATAGTATGTACACACCACTCGGGATGCAAATGCCTGCACAAATATGCAATACACTCGATTGCAAAGATAGAGAACTCATCCCAAATATCCAACACCTTCGGGCGATATAAATGCAAAAAATTCTTGCTTTACGGCTCTAATATCCCTGCCAATGCCCTCTAGCGACTTCCTACATTCATATCTTAAATAAGCCCCCTCGTGCAGATATTGGAGCTCCCAACCCATGGAGAGCATACCCGAGGGGCATCAAGCAAGGGGGCGAGATGTAGGATCTGTGCCCACACCTCGCCCCACAGCGATATACTCTATACTACGCCCCCTAGCTGTAGAGGAAACGCTTGATACTCTGCTTGGGCGTCTTCTCAAAAGGCTCCTCGCGGAGCTCGAAGCGCTGTACCTTCTCGTAGCTACCGAGCTTGTCATTGAGCTCGCTACGCTTGTCGGTGATAGCCTCCCAGGCGGCCTCTAGGCTTAGACCTGCCTGCTCGAAGGCTTGGCGGTTGGGGACGATGATCGCCTCGAGCTTGCCAGCGCGCATCACCACTACACTCTCTAGGACGTAGGGGATCATGCCGATCTTGGCCTCGATCTCCTCGGGATAGATGTTCTGACCATTGGAGCTCAGGAGCATCGTCTTGCTACGTCCACGGATGTAGATATAGCCATCGCTATCCATGGTGCCGAGGTCACCAGTGCGCATCCAGCCATCTTGGGTGAATAGAGCTGCTGTTCCTTCGGGGTTCTTGTAGTAGCCTAGACAGACGTTCTCTCCTCGCACCTGTATCTCACCGACCGTATGGCCGCGCTCATCCTTGCGTGCTAGGGGCTGTCCTAGCTCATCGTCGATGGGGGCAATGCGAGCCTCCATATAGCCATCGAGTACCTGTCCGCACGAGCCTAGACGCCAGCCTGGAGGTGGTGTGAAGCTGATGAGTGGCGCACACTCGGTCATGCCGTAG
>JBHACB010000044.1:0-22225 GCA_041854325.1 Porphyromonas sp. | reverse complement strand
CGCACCTTGTTGGGGGCAAACACTCTGATAGCAGACTGCTGCGAAGAGGTGAGCGTGGGGGCGGTATTCTTGAGTGTCTTAAACTCCGAGAGCGTTAGCTCCGAGACATTGCCCCAGCGGTCGATCGCCTCTATGCCCACGTAGTAGGTCGTATTCTCCTTGAGATCCTTGAACGAATAGGAGAGCTGGGTGCCTGGTTCATACGAGATACCATTCACCTTGTCGTGATAGGCATTAAGGTAGTTGACAGACGTGATAGCCGACTCGCTCAGATAGATACGATACTCTACGGGGAACGTATCGTCGCGATCCTCCACGGAGCTCCAGGTCATCTTGGCTGTGAGGAACGATATGGACTCCACAGCCAGATCCGATACCTTGCTCGGTGCTATCTTGCCGTCCTCAGCAAACACCTTGCCAGCATCGATATACCCACGGCCAATGCGCCCTACATAGCGAGGGTTCATTAGGTCGATATTCTTGGGGCGGAAAGAGCCTACTAGGCGCGTCTCGAGCTCCTTGTTGGTAAAGCCAGGGCCACCATAGTGCGACACGATGAGGGCAGCGATACCCGACACATGAGGGCAGGCCATAGATGTACCCTGCATGTAGCCATACTCTGAGCCTGTCGATGCAGGCGCTAGCGTACTAAGCACCTGCCCGCGAGTGATCGTAGCATCGCCTCCAGGGGCCATGATGTCCACCCAGGCACCGCGGTTGGAGTAGGGCGCCATCTGCCAGTCGTTGGGGCCCATGGCCGATACGGCTATAGCAGGGGCATAGGCGCCGGGGAATGAGAGATAGTCCTTGTAGTCGTTGCCAGCAGCGAAGATCACCACCCCTCCCTTCATGGGCGATGTGGGGAGCTGGTTGCCATCGTTGTCACAGCCAGCATGCTCGATGAAGTAGTCGATAGCGTCCTTGACCGACTTGGGGATCTCGGGTACACCAGGGTACTCGTAGCCCCAGGAGTTTTGGCTGATCACGGCGCCGTTGTTGGCACCATAGACGATAGCCGCAGCAGAGTTGCCACTCTCCATCCCCTGCCCTTGTCTACGGCCGAAGGTCTGACAGCTGATCATCCGAATACCCGTGTCGGGGATCTGATGATTGCCCCCTGCTACACCAGCGACACCGATGCCGTTGTTGTTGCGCGCAGCCACCGTACCAGCCACATGTGTGCCGTGAGATACGGCATCGGGGTAGAGCTGACCCTTGTAGGTAATGAAGTTAAATCCGTAGACGTCATCAACAAAGCCATTGCCATCGTCGTCCACATTGGCTGCCCCATCACGCTCCAGCACATTGACGTGTAGGTTGTCGATGAGGTCGGGGTGTGTCGTATCGATACCGCCATCGACGACAGCCACGATCACGTTGGGCGTACCTGTCGTTACCTGCCATGCCTCGAAGAGGTTGATATCGGCTCCTGCTGTGTGCTTGCTCGTGATACCAGTATTGCGGTAGTGCCACTGGTCTGCTAGACGAGGGTCGTCAAAGGGGAGGTCGGCCGACTGTATCGTGGCTCTGAGCTCGCCAGTCAGTGGGACGGGCGTCACATCGGGGAGCTTGGCGACATAGGAGAGCTCTGCGATCTCCACCTCGGGCACGGCCTGTAGCTCTGCGATTACGTTGCGCAGGTCCTGTAGCTCGTTGAAGCGTACTATGTACCACTGGTCGAGGCCAGCCTTGCGCATACGCTTCTCAAAGCGGGGGTCGATGGCGAACATGGGCTCGAGCTCTGTAGCCTCGATCTTGGAGAAGACCTGCGAGAGCATACTGGGAGCCGAGCGCAGAGACATCCCCTCCTTGGGGAGGTGTAGCTGCTTGAGGACATCCTTCTTGATACGGATGTGAACGACACCTGGCTTAGCTCCCTCTGTGCGAAGCAATCCTCTCTGCTGGCTCGCCTGAGCCGCATCGGATAGTGCAGGGTCTTGAGGAGCGCGATCAAACTCATTGCTACAGGACGGCAACAGCAGTGTCGACATCCCCAGCAGACAGAGTAGATACTTTCTCATAGTGCGAAATGTGATAATTGGTTGATAAAATTAGAAGAAACCGGTCTTTGCCAGCACTCTAGGCTGGCTCTTGGTGGGACGCAGCACCTAGTCAAAGCTAGGCGGATGGGTAACGAACGATGGGTAACATGAGGTGCCTTCTGATCAGCACCTAGGGGCGACAATCATTTATTTGATTAGCAATAACACCAATCAATACCCCCCAATTACTAATTATCCGCCCGAAAGGTAGAAATAATTTTCATACATACCAAACACAAATCAATATTTATTCCATTATAGGAGGACACAAAATACACGATTAGCCATATTAGTTGCTATTTATAGGGAAGTTACACACGCATAATTCATATCCACGTACGGATCAATCATTCCAAAATACATCCTATTTGGCAAAAATAACACACGCCAGAGAAACGATTTGACACGAATATTCTAGATTATCAGCCATTAATAGATACAAAGCATATGTGTAAAACCAATAATAAATACGGGCAGGAAAATATACAGACATATCAAATAAAACAGTCAGCAAACCATAAAAACATCAGTTCGCCATGTACAACACGTAATATAAGCCATAACATATCAACAAATAAGAAATCAGACCCACAAAGGCAAAATCATTTAGGACACACTCATAAGTCAATCAGGCGAGGCCAGCACACAACCACACCGCCCAGGGCCCAGTCCTTGACCTCGAGCAACAACAAAGAACCGCTTGAGTCGATATTCAATCTTCACCTCGGTCGATATTCAATATCCTCTTTGGTCGATATTGAATGATCGCTCTCGAGGTGTTAGCTTAAGGACATCTCACATCAGCCCTGCCACACAATACGACCGCTCCCCCTCACTCACCCACAATAGCACATATAGATATATCTCCGCTATCTACACAGACACTTCATCAGAAATCATAGAAAAAACGAACACATTTGAACACTTCCCATTTATAAATTTATTAGCCTTAGGGAACAGTATTGAACAGAGTATCAGACCTCGCATATCCCCCCTTATTAACATTCTAAGGCTATCAAAAAGGCAACAAATGCAAAATTATTCAAACGACATACATATCACCCCTTTATTCCTATTTATAATATCTATTAATAAGCCAACAACAAACCTATATAACGAAAATCATCAACTCAATATTTTGTATATACAGAAATGATGCGTATATTTACAGCGTAAAGTTGGTGTTTGCGATTACGGTTCTGCTATCATTACACTCGTTTCGGATAGTCTTTACATCCCTTTGGCTAGAAGCGTAGTCAATCTCCCAATCGATCCCTTCATATTGGTCTATCGATTGGTCGTCTCTCCCCTAGCTTCGGCTAGGAGCTGTGTCAGGTTAATATACTGTAAGACCAGCCTACCTCTCGTTTCCTCAATTAATTCACATTAACAGTTCACTATGAGAAAGTATCTACTCTACCTGTTGGGTGCCACATTGCTGATACCCTCATGTAGCAAAGAGTTCGATCGTGCTCCCGAAGAGACTCCTACGGCAGACGCACCGGCTATCTCGGCTCAGAAAGGACTACTCTACACCGAGGGAGCTAACCCTGGCGTAGTACGCATCCGCGTCAGTCGACAAGCCCTAGGGCAGATCCGGCTCAACCCCGAGGGAGGCACCCTGCGCTCGGCCTCGGCAAGCCTAGCGACCTCGCTTGAGAAGATCGAGGCCACCTCGGTAACTCCTCTATTCGAGATCGACCCACGCTTTGAGAAGCGCATGCGCAAGGCTGGCCTCGACCAGTGGTTTACGGTGCGCTTCAGCGAGGCACGCGACCTGCGTAGCGTACTCGTGGAGCTACAGAGCGTCCCCGAGGTGGAGATCGCAGAGCCTAGCTATATGATGCGCCTACCCGATGTATCCTTCAAGCCTCATGAGGGAGCACTTAGGACGCGCGATGCTACGACTCCCGACCCCTTCGACGACCCTCGCCTACCCGACCAGTGGCACTACCACAATAGAGGAACGCTGTCGTCCAAGCACGTAGCAGGTGCCGACATCAACCTCTATGAGGCATGGCGTACCACCACTGGTAGACCCGACGTGATCGTATCCATAGTAGACGGTGGTGTCGACCCCACACACCCCGACCTCGTAGACAACCTCTGGTACAACGTACTCGAGCGCGATGGCGCGGAGGGGGTCGATGACGACGGCAATGGCAAGGTTGACGACATCACGGGCTTCAACTTCATCCATCACAACGGCACCATCTATCCCGATGCCGTATCCCACGGCACACACGTAGCCGGTACAGTAGGCGCGCGTAGCAACAACGGCATAGGCGTCTGCGGTGTGGCGGGAGGCAATCATCTGATCCCAGGTACAGGCATCAAGCTGATGAGCTGCCAGACCTTCGGCCGTCGTGTAGGTATGGGCATGGAGAATGGCGATGACGCCCCTGCTATCGTCTATGGAGCCAACAACGGTGCCGTGATCAGCCAAAACTCTTGGGGCTATCCCTACCCTGGTATATCTCAGATGCCGACAGCTCTCAAGGCGGCTATTGACTACTTCATCGAGTATGCAGGCTGCGACGACGACGGCAATCAGCTCGCCACATCGCCCATGAAGGGTGGGGTGGTGATCTTCGCCGCTGGCAACGATGAGGTCGACTTCATCTCCTACCCTGGAGCCTACGCCCCTACCGTTGCGGTATCGGCCATGGGCCCCGACTGGAAGATGGCCTACTACTCTACGCGTGGAGCATGGGTAGATATCATGGCCCCTGGGGGCAATGACCGGATCAGCAAGGGCGAAGTGCTCAGCACCGTAGCACCCTCGATATACAATGGTGCAGAGTACGGCTACATGCAGGGTACGTCCATGGCCTGTCCACACGTGTCGGGTATCGCAGCCCTCATCGTATCGCACTATGGTGGCCCAGGCTTCACCAGCAAGGAGCTCGAGAAGAAGCTCCTCGGTGCCTTCCGTCCCAAGAACATCGACCTAATGAACCCTCTCTACGTAGGGCGCATTGGTCGCGGATATATCGATGCAGGCAAGGTGTTTGCTGAGGATGGGGGCAAGGCTCCTGGGCGCGTTACGACCCTGACGGCCGATCCTATCTCCTTCCTGCACGCCACTGCTACGTGGTCGGCTGTAGCTGACGAAGATGACGGAGTGCCTGTAGAGTACCGCCTCTACCTAAGCGAGTCGCCCATCAACTCTGTCAACTACCTCAATGCCTACCTAGACAAGATCAATGGCGTGGGCTATGAAGTGGGCGACAAGCTCTCCTACAAGCTCAACGGCCTCAAGGACAATACCCCCTACTACATGGGCATAGAGGCGATAGACCGCTGGGGCAACGTCTCGGAGCTGGTGACGAAGGACTTCCGAACGCTCAAGAACAATGCCCCCACCCTAGAGTCTACGCACAAGGATCCGATCCGCATCTTCGGGCGTCAAAAGGCTCGCTTCACCGTAACGGCCAAGGATCAGGACGACCACAAGATACGCTTCGCTGTAACGGGCACTACGCTCAAGGGGGTATCGCACTCGAGCGAGGGCAATGAGCTCTCTATCTCCATCTCGGCCGTACTAGTGGGCAAGCATACGCTTACCGTTACTGCTACCGACGAGCTGGGTGCATCGGTGAGCCTCGATATACCATTCGAGGTGTACAAGTACAGTGCCCCTGTCTTCACCACAGATATAGCTACACAGGTGATCGGGACCAATGGCACCAACGAGATCGACCTCTCGGCTATCATCGACAATAGCAGCAACCAGCCACTTACCTATACGGTATCGAGCGACAACAGCGAGATAGTATCTCCCACCGTATCCTCGGCTGGCATCCTATCGCTACAGGGACGCCGCAATGGGCTCGCACGCATCTCGGTAGAGGTCAATGACGGCACGAGCACCATCTCCACGAGCTTCGCTGTACGTGTGGCAGAGAATATCAATGATGTAGTCTACTCGGTGTACCCTGTACCCGCTAGGTCTAACCTCAACATCACGCTCAACCCCAAGGTAAACAACGCTACCGTCGAGATCATCAGCCTAACAGGGCTACGCGTGTACAACAAGACGTACACCATCGGTGGCGCCAAGCCTCTACCTATCACAGTAAGCAAGCTGACCCCAGGTATCTACACCCTCAAGGTAACGACCAACATCGGGGTGTACACCAAGACGTTCACCAAGGTATAACCACTAATAGCTGTATAGTATGGATGAGAAACTTTGTCTTCTGCTAGCCATAGCCCTAGGGCTAGGCCTAGAGGTGCAGGCACAGACCTATCAGGCCCGGGCGCTACCAGTGCTGGAGATGGGCGTCGATGCGCGCACTGTAGCTATGGGTGGTAGCCACTATGGGCTGAGCAAGTCGGCACACCTGTACACCAACCCCGTATCTATGGCTCTCGGCAACGAGCGAGTAAGCGTAGGGGCTGGCTGGCGGCACCAATCGGCCTACACTGGCCTATCGGGCAGCCTCGACACCTATAGTCTATCGGCAGGCTTTCGCCTAGGGCGACATGCCCTGATGATCGGGGGGCGCTACTTCCAGAGCCCCAAGGTAACGGGTATGAATAGCCTCGAGGTGCCCACAAACCCTGCACAGCCTCGCGACTATACGCTCGACCTCGGCTATGCCCTACGCCTAGGGCGCTTTGCTCTCTATGGCACGGGTAGCTATGTATCGAGCGATCTCGGTGGGCCT
Organism: Porphyromonas sp.; assembly: GCA_041854325.1. Taxonomy (GTDB): domain Bacteria; phylum Bacteroidota; class Bacteroidia; order Bacteroidales; family Porphyromonadaceae; genus Porphyromonas. The sequence goes on along the minus strand of JBHACB010000044.1, from coordinate 15,510 downwards.
ACGGCTCAGACCTTCGTCTTCGGGGTAGGGCTGTTCTATCGCCACACCATCGAGATGTCGGGTGGCGACAAGCTCGGCTACCTGCTTGGTGTCAAGGGGCAGAATATGGGCCCTTACTTTCGCTACAGCAAGGGGCGTGTCAATACACAGCCTCCCTGCTTCGTCGGCCTCGGTGGCGAGCTTAGCTACGAGATGGACGAGCGACACAAGCTCACCCTAAGCCTCGGTGGCGAGCAGCACTTCATGCCCTATAGGGCTATGTCTACGGTCTTCCGCGGAGGAGCAGAGTATCAGTGGCATCGCACGATCTCTATCCGCACAGGATATATGTTCGACACCGATCGTATCAATTGCTTCTCCCTGGGAGCTGGTCTACGGTTCCGCGCGCTTACCCTCGATGCTGCCTATCTTACTGAGCCCATCAAGGGCGCAGGAGGATCTCTTCACCTGACACTAGGTTTCAATATATAGTATAATCATACATTAACATTAAAACAACACAAGGTTATGAAAACAATGATTAAGTACCTCTTGGGCGTATTTGCGCTAATGCTAGTCCTCCCTGCATGTCAGCCCAAGGAGGATGTCCAGGACGAGATCATGCTCGAGGTATCGGAGCAGACTATCACGTTCGCCAAGGATGCCGCTGAGAAGAGCGTGTCGATCACGACCAACAGCACCAGCTGGTCGTACGTATCACCTCAGGACGGTGAGTGGCTCACCCTGACTCAGGACGGCAGCACCCTCAAGGTGAAGGCCTCAGCCAACCCCCTCGGAGCCGATCGTACGGGCTCTATCGTGGTGCTAGCAGGCGACAAGCAGAAGCGCATCACCGTGCGCCAGACGGCTGCCGACGTGGCTATCGACATCACGAGCGAAGCCATCACCTTCACGAGCGATGGCGGACGCCAGCAGATCCCCTTCACGGCCAACGGCAGCGTAACGGTAGAGCTAGCCACCTCCACCTCATGGCTCACGCTATCTGACATCAAGAGCAATAGCTTCGTGGTAACAGCAGCCAGCAATACCACCAAGGAGAAGCGCTCTGCCAAGGTCAACATCATAGCAGGCTCCACGGTGCACGAGATAGAGGTCGTACAGGATGGTATCATGTACTACGTACTACCTATCCTCAAGGTGCCTGCTAGAGTACGCGAGATCCTCGAGGCCGAGCAGGCACGTGGTAGCATCGTGTCAATGCTCCCCGACGGGCTCTTCAACCCCACGGCCTACCGCCTACTGACCAAGAGCTCTATCATGCCCGTCATCGAGTACAACTTTGCATCGGCTCAGGCCAAGAAGATGGCCTCTGCGTCTGTACTCTGCGAAGACCCAACGCTCGTGATCAACAACACAGAGTTCGACGCCTTCATGGTAGAGAACGGCTTCACCAAGGTGGGTACGGCATACGAGAACGTTGGTGATCAGTACCGCATCGATGCTACGCTCGAGCAGGGTCCTGCTGGTGCAGCTATCACGTTCAAGATAGAGGAGAAGCAGACTCAAGCCTATGCCACGTTCACTGCCCTACCTCTCGAGGCACAGAAGGCTTGGCTGGCTAGCGTAGAGCTCAACATCACTGGTCACACTCGCGAGCAGGTAACGGCTTGGGAGGCTACGCAGAACACTACGCTCTTCAAGCGCTACGATAGCGACAAGCATGATATCTACAAGGTAGAGGGTATGGAGATCTCGCATCGTGGTTACTTCTTCTACAAGAAGAGCACCAAGGTGCCCGAAGGTAGCCCATTCATCGACCAGCTCAGTGAGCTACGTGCTTTCGCCGACATCAGCCGTGCACTCTGGCAAGACAGCGAAGGCAAGTATCTACTCACCAACGAGTTTAAGGCGCTCATGAATGCCAACAATATTCCTTTCCTCCGTGAGCTCAGCAACAACGCCTTCGCCTTCTATAGCGATGCGCAGAAGATGGCTTGGATCGTGCGCCCATGGATCGAGGACGGCAACCTCTTCCTAGACTACCACGTCTTCCGTGTAGACCTCGGCGAGGGCTCTAGCCTCTCTCTAGCTCACACCAAGGACAACGAAGTCTACAAGAAGCGCATCAAGCTCGTCAACGACAAGCTCACCAGCCGTCTATTCCCACGCAAGTAGGCGACCTGACTGACCTAGAAGCGGTTCTCGCTTAGACCACTATCGGGAGGCCGTGCCACTGCTCATCGACGAGCGGTAGCACGGCCTCCCTCTGTCGTCTATGCAGTAGGCCTTGGCTTATAGGCCCTGCCCCTATAGCTGTGGGGTCTGCTGGCATAGCCCACGCACTAGTAGTCAATATACCGATTAGCCCAGGGGGCTATGCCGCTCTGTATCGAGTGGCATAGCCCCCTGGGCTAGAGCGCGAGAAAATGGTATGCGCTAGAGCCCCGCCTCGGTAGTAGGGGGCTCGAGGCGAGGCGAGGAGGCCTGCGCATGCCGTAGGGCATCGAGCTCATTGGTGAGGCGTGCATGCTCGGCCTTGGCTAGGGCTAGCTCGGCCTCTAGGGCCTGCTCACGCTCGCGCTGTGCCACGACACCCCGATCGAGGTGTATCCACTCGAGGATACTACGCACGGCGAGGCTTAGACTAATGACGGCCACGGCTCCTAGGGCTCCGAGAGAGCTCAGAGGCATCTGCCCTGCTGGGGTAGTAGGGGTCGTCCAGCCCCACAGCACATACAGAGCTATAGGGATGAGCACGCCCAGCATCACGGCCACCAGTACCACCCACACATAGGGAGTGAAGAGGCGTCGGCGAAAGAGCTTGGGCGCAAAGCCATAGTAGTTGGCATAGAAGAGCACGATGAGATACAGGTCTACACACCACGTCGAGTAGTAGAGCTTGGGTACCTGCACCACGCTAGGCACGCCCTGCTGTGCCGACATCACGAAGGTCTGTATGAGCACCAAGGCCAGCCATACAGCTGCGTAGATAGATGCCGATAGGGTTTTGTTATTCTGCATTGTGGTAGGGTGATTGGGGATTACTTGATGAGCTCTATCTCCTTGATGGCTCGGTAGAGGGCGCCTGCCCGGTAGTTGCGCGTGCCGAAGCCACCTGCTCGGCCTGTCTGCGTCCAGACGCTGATGGGCCGACGGCTAGCGAGGTCGAAGAGGACGAAGACAAACGTACCCCTAGAGGCACCCTTGTCGAGCGTCTGCGCTAGTATCACGAGGCCTGTACCCTCGGTCTGGTCGAGGCGAAGCCCACGCACAGAGGCCGCTATCTGCTCGGGAGAGATGGCTCTAGGCTCGTACACATCGCCATGATGTGCCGTGGCGAGCGAAACGGCCCTATTGGCCTGGTTCGTGGGCTCGAGGTCGATGCGCACTACCTCGAGGTCGAGCTCCGACTCTAGGGGGCGAATGTACTTGCTACGCTCCTTGAGCAGGAGGGCATTGAGGTCGCCAATCACCTCTAGGATGCGCTCCGCTCCAGCCCTATCGTCAAATATACGCACGTGCGAGAAGTCTATGCCATAGCAATTGACCTCGCTGATACCTCTCAGCTCGCTACGCCTCTGCCCATAGCTGACCGATGAGACGAGCACGATGAGTAGGGAGACAAACAACTGCTTCATATCACTGCTAGTTTGGTTCTATTTTCATTATGCTACACAAAGGAATACATTTCGCCCGACACCCACAAGCCTACCGCCTCCGCCCAGGGCATTGGCTCTGCGTGATGAGGCCGTGTGGTATGCTACTGATACAGGTGCTTTCGCTACCCCTAGGGTATCCGAGGCCGACACCCTAGAGTGAACGAAGGGTTCACCCTAGGGGAAAAATTTTTCCGCCCTAGGCCTTCTGCTCCGACACTCTAGGGCTAGGATATGTGGGGGGAATATGTTACCTTTGGGAGATGTAACTCACTCAATTTAATTCGTTAAGTTATGAAGAAATCCTTTCTGATCCTTGCCCTAGGCCTAGGTATAGGCTGGGCAGCGGCACAGGAGTACCGCACCGAGCAGCATACCGATGCGGCAGGATACAAGTACGAGACGGTTACCAACGACCCCACACGTACACGTGTCTACAAGCTCCCCAATGGCCTGACGGTCTACCTAAGTCGCAACGCTAGCCAACCACGTATCCAGACGTACATCCCCGTACGTACTGGCTCCAACAACGACCCTGCCGAGTACACCGGCCTAGCCCACTACCTCGAGCATATGCTCTTCAAGGGGACGAGCCGTATCGGTAGCCTCGACTGGGACAAGGAGCGGGTAGAGCTACAGAAGATACGCGATCTCTACGAGGCGCACAAGGCAGCCCCCGATAGCCTAACGCGCCTCAAGCTATATCGTCAGATCGACTCGATCTCGCAGATAGCAGCTCGCTATGTAGCGGCCAACGAATACGACCGCCTCACCACCTCCATAGGCGCACAGGGCACCAATGCCCATACCTGGGTAGAGGAGACGGTGTACCAAAACGACATCCCTGCCAATGAGCTAGAGCGATGGCTACAGATAGAGAGCGAACGCTTTGACGAGCTGGTGCTCCGCCTCTTCCATACCGAGATGGAGGCTGTGTACGAGGAGTACAACATGGGGCAAGACCGCATCGGTAGCCGTATGAGCCAGACGGTCAATGCCAAGCTATTCCCCACACACCCCCTCGGACAGCAGACGACGATAGGCACGAGCGAGCACCTCAAGACACCCTCGCTCGAGGCTATACACCGCTATTTCGACAAGTATTATGTCCCCTCCAACTATGCCATCGTGCTGGTCGGCGACCTCGACTACGACAAGGCCATACAGCTCGTGGACAAATACTTCGGCAACAAGAAGAGCAAGCCTGTCGAACAGCCTCGCTTCGCTCGCGAACAGCCTCTCGCTGGCGTGAGTGCCCACGAGATCTTCTCCAAGGACCCTGAGTTTCTCATCATGGCCTACCGCCGCGATGGCGGTGCAGGCACCCAAGACGAGGTCTACACCAACCTCATAGATATGATACTGAGCAATGGCAAGGCTGGGCTCATAGACCTCAACCTCAACCAAGCTCAGCGAGTGCAGTATGCCGGCTCATACACGCTCAATCACAACGAGTACAGCGTACACCAGCTACGAGGCGTGCCTCGCTCGGGGCAGACGCTAGAGCAGGTGCGCGACCTGCTCCTCGAGCAGATAGAGCGCGTCAAGCGAGGCGACTTCCCCGACTGGCTCATCGAGGCCATAGCCAACGACCTCGAGCTTAACTATATCCGCGGCACCCTCGACCGCAATGCCGTGGCTACGGAGCTCTACAATGCCTTCATACACGGGCAGACGATAGAGCAGAAGCTGAAGTACATACAGCGCATGCGTGCCGTCAAGAAGGCCGACCTCGTAGCCTATGCACAGCAGCACTACAAGGACAACTACGTGATCGTCTACAAGCGTCAGGGCGAAAACAAAGACCTCGTACGCGTACAGAACCCTGGCATTACGCCTATCGAGATAGATCGCAACTCGCTCTCGGCCTTTGCTCAGAAGCTCCTCGCCTCAGAAGCTCCTCGCCTCTCGCCCCTGTGGGTAGACTATCAGACGGCTATCAAGCACGACCGCGCAGGCAAGCAACCCATCGAGTACATCATCAATACCGACAACGACCTCTTCGAGCTCGACTATCTCTTCGACATGGGTAGCTACAACGACCGCAAGCTATCGCTGGCCGTAGAGTATCTCGACCTCCTAGGTACCGATCGCCTGACGCCCGAGCAGGTCAAGCAGGAGTTCTACAAGCTCGGTATCAGCTATAGTGTACATACTAGTGGCGAGCGGTCGTACATCACCCTATCGGGGCTCAAGCGCAATATGGTGGCCGGTATCCAGCTCCTCGAGGAGCTACTCTCTAGCGTCAAGGGCGACCAAACGGCTCTAGACAACATACGCCAAGCGATATACAAGTCGCGCCACGATGCCAAGGCCAACAAGGATGCCATCTTCCGCGAGCTCACCAACTACGCCACCTATGGACCTCACAACCCCACACGCACGAGCCTATCGCGTGCAGAGCTCGAGGCCATCACGCCCGAGGAGCTGGTGGCTATCATCAAGTCGCTCACTAGCTACAAGCATCGTATCTTCTACTACGGCAACGATCTCGCGGGCGTCAAGGCCGCCCTGCGCAAATATCATCGCGTAGGCACCAAGCCCTATCCCGAGGCCACTGTCTACCAGCAGCAGCCCACGGGAGGCAAGGTCTACTATGCCGACTATGATATGGTGCAGGCGCAGCTGATGATGCTACGTCGTGTGGACAAGTTCGATGCCAAGGAGATGGCCCTCATTGACCTCTTCAATGCTTACTTTGGCGGAGGTATGGGCTCTATCGTCTTCCAGGAGATCCGTGAAGCCAAGAGCCTCGCCTACTCGGCCTACGCCTTCTATGGGGGTGCACGCAAGCTGAGCGACCACAACTATGTGCGCGCCTTCGTGGGCACACAGAGCAACAAGCTCCCCGAGGCTCTCGCGGCCATGGAAGCCTTGATCACCGAGATGCCTATCAGCCAAAAGAGCTTCGAGACGGCCAAGGAGTCGGCTCTGCGCGACCTAGAGGCCGAGCGCATCACCCGCGCCAGCGTCTTCTGGCGTCATGAGGCGATGAAGCGCCTAGGCATCACCGACGACCACCGCCAGCGTGTGTACGAGGAGCTCAAGAAGATCACGCTCGACGACCTACTGGCTTTCTTCAACCGTGTCATCAAGGGTAGCGACTACACCTACGTCCTCATCGGCAAGGAGAGCGACCTGCCTCTCGACCTCATGCGCAAGTATGGTCAGGTAGAGAAGGTAGAGGTCAATCACCTCTTCGGCAACGAGGAGTAGCCCCCCGCCCTACCTCCCCATAGAGTACGCCCCTATGCCCTCTCGAGAGGGCATAGGGGCGTACTCTATGGGGCTATTACCGCCTACATGCCTAGAGGAAGGATAGCAAACGAATAGGCTCAGGCAACGTTGTTGCCTGAGCCTATTATATATAGCAGGGCCTCTGCCCTGGCTCGTAGAGCTACTTCTTGGTCTGTGTAGAGTCGGCTGTGGTCGTAGCCTGAGCAGGCTTGTAGTTCTCGTTGAGGTGCTGGATGAAGGCGTCGGTGATGTCGAGAGCTTCATCGGCATAGAGCACTCCTACGTTGCTTAGGATGAGCTTGAAGCGACCGCCATTGAATGCCTTGAGCTTCTCTTGTATGTCCGTCATCAGGTCTTCCTGCATCAGAGCCTGCTTCTGCGCCAGCTGCTGGGCAAGCTCGTTCTGTAGCGTGGCTGCCTCCTGCTGTAGCTTGAGGACCTTGCTCTGCTCGCTCTGAGCAGCCTCCTGCGATACGAAGGCATTGATACGAGCACGGCGCTCAAAGTCTTCGGCAGCCTTTTGGAAGGCCGCTGCACGCCCCTGTAGACGCTTCTCACTGGCCTGAGCATCGGCAGCGAGCTTCTCCTGAATGTCGAGAGAATACTTGTACTCGTTGAGTACCGAGTCCATACGCACATAGGCGATGGGTAGAGCGATCTCTTCGCCGTTGGCCGCAGCTACAGTAGGGGTAGCGGCCTTGTTGCCTTGCTGGCACGAAGAGGCGAACAGAGCTACAGCACATGCCACAGCCATAGCGCCAGTGGCGATAGGGTTTTTCTTTGTCATACTTGTATTTGGTGCTAATTTATTACGAGATGATGCCTAGGCCTCGGCCCGACGGCGAGCCTCGAGCCTCTCGGCGAGGGAGAGCTGTCGCTGAGCATCGCGGTGCTGTGAGGTGTGGCACGATATACCCTGCCGGCGTAGAGCCTCATGCCCCCCGACGTGGGTATTGGGGAAGCGTCCTCCGCGCTGTAGCACGATGCGCACCGATAGCAAGAGGACAGCTAGGGCGAGTACGGCCAAGGCAAGTAGTAGTAATATCATTCTTTATTTGTATATTTGTACAGGACAAAGGTAAGACTTTTTCCACGTACATTACATAATCACTCTAAAACAAGTCCTAATGGATATTACAGCATTGAACCCACAGAGCGTGTGGAAGTATTTCCACGAGATCACGCAAGTGCCTCGCCCCTCCAAGAAGGAAGGCAAGATCCTCGAGTATCTCATCAACTTCGCCAAGCAGCACGGCCTCACCTACAAGCAAGATGAGGTGGGCAACCTCGTCATCAGCAAGCCTGCCACGCCTGGCTACGAAGGGCGCGAGACCGTAGTGCTACAGAGCCATGTGGACATGGTGTGTGAGAAGAACGCTGGCACGGAGCACGACTTCGACAACGACCCTATCCGCACGGTGATCGATGGCGACTGGCTACGTGCCGATGGTACTACGCTCGGTGCAGACAATGGTATCGGCTGTGCTGCAGAGCTGGCCATCCTAGCGGCCAACGATATAGAGCATGGGCCTATCGAGTGCCTCTTCACGGTAGACGAGGAGACGGGCATGACGGGGGCTATGGGGCTCAAGCCAGGCTTCTTCGAGGGTAAGATCCTGCTCAACCTCGACAGCGAAGACGAAGGCGAGCTCTTCATCGGCTGTGCTGGTGGCATGGGCGTGATCGCAGAGTTCGAGCCCGAGTACCAGCCTGCTCCTGCCGACCTGACCTACCTACAGGTGAAGGTATTCGGCCTCAAGGGCGGACACTCTGGAGGCGATATCCACGTAGGCCTAGGCAATGCCAACAAAGTCCTCACACGCTTCCTCTACGCCCTACAAGCCCATGTAGAGTGGTCGCTCGCCTCTATCACTGGGGGCAATTTGCACAATGCCATCCCTCGTGAGGCGCAGGCCGTATTCGGCATCAAGCCTGCCGACAAGGCCACAGTAGAGGCCCTCGCGGCCAAGCTCCGTGGCGACGTCAAGGCCGAGCTCCTACGTGTAGACCCCAACGTAGACCTCACGCTCGAGGCGGTAGCTGCTCCTGCCGAGGTGATCGATCAGTGCACCAAGGTGCGCCTGATCGGTGCTCTCTATGCCTGCCCTCATGGCGTGCTAGGCATGAGCCACGAGCTCGAGAACCTCGTAGAGACGAGCAACAACCTCGCCTCGATCAAGCTCGTCGACGGCAAGATCAGAGTAGAGACTAGTCAGCGTAGCTCCACAGAGAGCCTACGCAATAGCACGAGCGAGATGGTCAAGAGCGTCTTCGACCTCGCTGGTGCCAAGGCACGCATCCGCGATCCATATCCTGGATGGAAGCCCAATGCCGACTCGCCCATCCTCAAGGTAGCGGCCGAGGCCTATCGCCGTCTCTTCGATCGCGAGCCCGCCGTCAAGGCGATCCATGCCGGCCTCGAGTGTGGTCTCATCCTAGACGTATTCCCAGGGCTCGATATGGTATCCTTCGGCCCCACGCTACGCGATGTGCACTCACCAGCTGAGCGCATCGAGATCAAGACTGTAGACCTCTGGTGGAGACACCTCCTAGAGGTCCTCAAGAGCATCCCCGCTCGACAGTAGGGCATCGGCTCCAGAGCCCATCAAGGGGCTACCTACATCGGTAGGTGGCCCCTTGTGCTTGCCTAGTGTGTGGCCGTGAGGCATAGTGCTCACCTAGACGCAATACTAGGGGCATAGCTTACGTTATCTCTCCAAAAAACAAGACAAAATCATAGGTTATATCACAATGAACAAACTTTGGAAACGTGTCGCCACTGTCGGCGCACTCGTCGCAGTATGCGTGGTGGTATCGGCATCCACCGTCTATGTACTCAACGAAAACCTCTATAGCGGTACCAGCGAAGACCTAGCCCTAGCCTCGGGCCATGCCATCTCGGCTAGTGAACATGGCTTCGCCAACACCTCGCTAGCTATCCGCGAGCCAGGCTCAGCTCCCGACCTCACTGCTGCGGCCGAACGTTCGGTACTAGCCGTAGTGCACATCAAGGTAGAGGGCGAGCGCGAGACGCAGGGCATGGGAGGTATCGATCCCTTCGAGTTCTTCTTCGGGGGACAGGCCCCACAGCAGCAGCGCAGGCTACAGCCTGTCGTGGGCTACGGCTCGGGGGTGATCATCAGCGAGGATGGGTACATCATGACCAATCACCATGTCGTGGACGGCAGCAAGACGATCACCGTAACGCTCGATGACAAGCGCAACTTCACCGCTCAGCTCATTGGCTCTGACCCCAGTGCCGATATTGCCCTACTCAAGGTCGAGGCCAAGGGGCTACCCACCATCCCCTTTGGCGATAGCGACAAGCTACGCCTAGGCGAGTGGGTGCTGGCCGTGGGCAATCCCTTCAACCTGACGGGCACCGTAACGGCTGGTATCATCAGTGCCAAGAGCCGTAGTACAGCCAAGCCCGATGGCAATGGCTTCAACAAGGTGGAGAGCTTCATACAGACCGATGCTGCTGTCAACTCGGGCAATAGTGGTGGTGCTCTCGTCAATGCGCGTGGCGAGCTCATCGGTATCAATACGATGATCTATTCGCAGACGGGCAACTATGCAGGCTACTCCTTTGCCGTACCCATCAACATGGCGGCCAAGATCGTGGAGGACATCAAGAAGTACGGCTCTGTACAGCGTGGTGTGCTCGGCATAGTAGGTGGCGACGTAACGCCCGAGCTCGTCAAGAAGGAGGGGCTCAAGGTCAACAAGGGCGTCTATATCGGCGAATTTGCTGAGATCAGCGCAGCTCTCGCTGCTGGCATCGAGCAGGGAGACGTCATCACGGCTATCAATGGGCAGCCAGTGGACGACTTCGGACAGCTCACCAGTGAGCTAGGCCGCTTCCGCCCAGGCGATACCGTGGCCGTAACGGTAGACCGCAAGGGGGCTACCAAGAGCTACAAGGTAACGCTCAAGAACAAGGACGGAGGACAGGGCCTCGTCAAGGAGGAGCGCAGTAGCGACAAGCTCGGTGCCTCGCTCGTAGCCCTCGACAAGGATACACTGCGTAGCTACGGCCTAAGCTTCGGGATACAGGTAGAGTCGGTCTCTAGTGGTGCTCTGCGTGAGGCTGGAGTCAAGAAGGGGTTCATCATCCTGACGGCCAACGACAACCCTATGCGTTCGCTCAGCGACCTCCATCGTGTAGTCAATGCCTCGGCTCAGTCGCGTGGGCGCAGTGCTCAGCTCATGCTACGAGGCTTCTATCCCAGTGAGGGCGACGTCGTTACCTACATCGTCTCTCTCAAATAAGCCTCGGACAGGCTAGCAGAGGTGCATCAACCTCGGCACAGAGTAGCCCCCATACCTAGCATATATGAGCTAGGTATGGGGGCTCGCCTTATGGGCTCTATCACTTGCCTCTCGCTAGGGCATCATCGCCCCAAGAGTGCACATACAAGGGGCGTCTTGGTCGATATTCAATCTTCGTCTTGGTCGATATTCAATCTTCGCCTCGGTCGATATTGAATGTTCGCCTCAGCGGTTATTCAATACCCACGCCCCCATCCTCGTAGATCGAGGGTGGGGGCGTAGCACATCTTAGGCGAAGCGTATGTACACTATCGAGGACATACGCCCGAAGAGCTGATACACCAAGGCTAGCCACCACGGCATACGCCCCAAGTGGCGCAGATAATACTCCTGACGAATGAGGGTAGCCCCAACGCCCCACTGCTCTAGCTCGCGCCCATCGGATAGCCCCCACAGGAAGGGGGCACTCGACGAGTCTACATCGGGGTGCATCTGCCTCATGCGTACAGACAGCGGAGCGAGAACCTCTAGTGCAAACTCTGCCCCAGGGAAGTGCGCCCCTATCTGCCGCATCAGCTCACGCACACCCTCCTCGGGCAGATAGACTAGGAGCCCCTCGGCCACGAACAGCGTTGGCTGCCCCTGTGGGATCTGCTCGATCCAAGCGTAGTCGAGCACCGAATGACTCAAGAAGCGATACTGAGCCGTCTCGTCAAAGAAATGTCGGCGCAAGGCTATCGCCTCAGGGAGGTCAAGCTCTATCCACAGCTGAGGAGGCGATCCGAGGCGGTAGTGGCGTGTATCGAGCCCACAGCCTAGGTTGACGACGATACCATGGGGGTGGCGCTGGAGGAAGTCGCTCACGATCTCATCGAAGATCTCGGTGCGTATCGCTACCCCTTTCTGCGAAGCCAGCGAGACAGGTTTGCTTGCCGCGCCAGAGCACTCGATGCGCTCGAGTATCTCTATCGACTTGGGGTCGTGTATGATCCCTCTAGGGTCGAGGCTCTCCTGCATGCGAGCCCGAATGGCGATGAGCATAGTCTCGGGGACGCCGCTCAGGTTACTTTGAATTTTCTCTACCATAGCTTTGTTTTTGAATATATTGAGTTTGAGAGTACCGCTAAGGTACTACTATCCCTCCACTCCTCCAACCCCTCCCCCTCTCTCCTAGACTAGCCCCTTGCCTCGCCCGTGTGCTGCCTACGAGGGCGCGCCAAAAATGAAACTCGCTGACCTACACAGAAAACTCTATCGGCAGGCCAAGATCAAGACAGGGCTGACGCACTGGAAGTATGGTTAGCCTCGTAGCGGTCATTGGCCTAACAGCACGCATTGACCCTTCAGTTCCAATAGTCTTTTACGGGGGCTTCGCTTAGTTAGAGCCTCGAGTACAGATCGTCAGAGCCTATATCCCCGTCCTCATCTCTTACCTATGGGAAATGGGCACCATCGTAGGCTATCCCAATAAAGCCTAGAGGGAAAAGGCGTCAGCCCTGTAGACCAAGATCGGCTCAGAACGCCTTTCGAAGTTTTCTTCCTAAATTTGACACCGAGGCCTTGCGCTTATGAGAGGGATGAGCTCTTGGTGATTTGCCCTAGGCAGATACAAGCAAAGGCGTAAACAATCGTTATCTTTGCAGAGGTGCCCCCCCCTTGGGGGAGCCACTCGAGTGAGGTGTATATACGTATGGTATGAAGGTTAGTAGGCGTCTTGTCAGGCGAGTATTCTTTGCCCTAGTGGTCGCCCCTGTGGTGCTGGTACTGCTACTAGCAGTGGCTCTCTATATCCCTGCCGTCCAGGATCGGCTCGTGCGCTACGCAGCAGAGCGTGCCAGCCTAGCTCTAGGCATGCAGGTGCAGATAGGTCGCCTACGTCTAGGCTTTCCCCTCGCCCTGCGCCTCGATAGTCTACGCATACTCAAGACTCCTACCGATACCCTCGCTAGCCTCGATGAGCTACGCCTAGACCTCAGCCTATCGGCCCTGCTGCGTAGCGAGCTACAGACCCCTAGCATCACTGCCCAGGGCATATCTATTGCCTACACCGATAGCCTACAGACCACGACCCTCAGGGCTCGCCTAGAGCGACTAGAGACGGACGATCTGCTCGTGGCTACCGACCGCCAGCACGTCTATATCGCAGGGCTACGCACCCGCTCTGGAGAGGTCTACTACAGCTCTACCGACACCACGACTAGCCCCACGACCGACCCTCTGCACTGGCTCATAGAGGCCGACCAGATACAGCTCGTCGATACCAAGGTACGTGCCGAGCTCCCCCACGACTCACTCTACGTCGATGCCTCCGTCAGCCTCCTACAGCTCGATGCAGGGCGCATAGCCCTAGAGACCAGTGCCCTCGCCCTAGGCGAGGGACGTATAGAGGGTGCGAGCATAGCCTACAGCACGCATACCCGAGGGCCTAGCACACCCTATCTAGACTATAGTCATATCGCCCTGAGCGACCTAGATCTCCACCTCAAGGATCTCGTACAGGACGAGGGGCGCCTCTCGCTACAAGTGCTCAGTGCCAAGGCTCGAGAACGATCGGGGCTTAGCCTCGCCCTGCTACAGGGAGGGCTTAGCCTCGATAGCCTAGGGCTACAGCTCGAGGAGCTAGCCCTGCGCACCGAGCACTCGGGGCTCTATGGTACGATACGGCTACCATGGGCCTTCGTCCGTGCCGACTCCACCGCACGAGCCATGCTTCACATAGACGGCACGATAGGCATGCCCGACATACGCATCGCCTCGGGGGCCGACCTCCTAGCCCTAGGTGAGCAAGGCGATGTAGCACGCACGCTCGAGGCCCGCCAGCTCACGGCTCCTATCTCCTTCGGGCTACATGCCGAGGGGTCTATCCCCGATCTACAGATAGAGCAGCTCTTCTTCATGTGGGAGGAGGTATGCGACCTCTCTGCCAGCGGACGCCTCTACGACCTGCACCGCCCCCTCGGTAGGCGCGGAGCTATCCATCTAGAGGGTGGGCTACAGCATAGAGCCAACTCGCTACTAGGCATCGTATCGCCTGCGCTGGCACAGCGCTACAACCTGCCCAATGGGCTCGTCTTGGCTGGCGACCTGCGTCTAGGCGGTGGCAACCATTACCTCGACCTCGTGCTACGCGACCGCGACGCCAGAGCACATATCAAGGGGTCAGTCAACGAATACACTCAGCAGTATCAGGGTGAGCTACGCCTCGAGGGGCTGGATGTGAGGCGATTTGCTCCCCACGAAGGCATTGGGCTAGTGCGGGGCGAGCTAACGGCATCGGGGCGAGGGACAGACCCCTTCAGCCCCACGACCGAGGCCTCCCTGCGCGGGCGTATCCATCAGGTCGAATACAATGATATGAGCCTGGGCAACCTTACGGCCGATGGCGAGCTCTATCAGGGCGAGCTATCGCTAGCGATCAATAGCTTCAACCCTGGGCTCAACGTCTCCCTGCTACTCGATGCCCTGCTCAATAGAAGCCATGTCTATAGCAGTATCATGCTCGATAGCGAGGGGATCGATATGAAGGCCCTAGGGCTGTCGGAGATGCCTCTCGGGGCCAAGTTTCGCCTCTCGGGGGAGCTACGTAGCGATATGCGTGAGGCACATAGCCTAGTGGCTCGCATCGAGGATCTACGCTTACAGCTCGATGAGAGCGTCCTGAGCCCTGAGGAGGTACAGCTCGAGGTGCGTACCAATGCTACCGAGAGCACGGCTCACCTCTCCTCGGGCGACCTTAAGCTCAGCGCGCACATAGGCGAGGGTCCCTCGGCCCTCGCCGCACGTGGCACCACCCTAGGCACCCTCGCCTCGAGCATCGTAGAGGAGGCTACGCAGAGCCAGCCGATGACGACACGCCTCGAGAGCATCATCGGTGCCCTGCCAGAGCTCGACCTAGACCTAGAGATGGGGCGTGCCAATGCCCTCAAGGATTTCCTCGCCCAGTCGCGCATCGCCATAGAGCGTGTCGAGGGGCACCTACGAGCTCGCAAGAGCCTCGGTATAGAAGGGCACTTCACCGTGCGCGACCTACGCCAAGACACCCTGCGCATCAACTGCATAGACCTCGACATCGGCACCAGACGCCACAGACGCCTCGCTACGGCCGACACCATAGCCTCGCGCCGCCGCCCTGCTCGCCGTGCCGTCGCCCTGCCAGCCGACAGCATGGAGCTAGTCCTCTCGGCCAGTGTCGACAAGCAGAGCTGGCGTCGTCAGCCCAGCTTCATGCTCCGGACACAGCTACGCACCACCCTACAGCAGGCTACCCTCGCCCTCTCCCTCGACGACCAAGCAGGGCGCACCATACATGCCGCCTCGCTATCGGCACACTGGGACGGGACACACTACCGCATCAGCATACCCACCACACGCCTCACCATAGCCTATCAGCCCCTAGAGGTAAATG
>JBHACB010000043.1:0-15580 GCA_041854325.1 Porphyromonas sp. | reverse complement strand
GCTTTGGTCGGCTACGGCTTGGGGGTTGTCGCGCCAGCCAGGCTTGCGAGCAGGCTTGTGTCGGAGGCTGTGTAGGCGTATTGCTTTCTGCATCTTGGCTATCACGACATCGAAGGCTCCTCGAGGCGTGCCCGAGGCATGCCCCACAGCATAGGCAATGGGGTCCACAGGTATCTGCCGAGAGTAGCCCTCTGTCAGAGAACGTAGCCAAGCATCGTAGGCATCATCATAGGCACGCTGAGCATTGTAGTTGATATTGTACCTAGTCGTTAGGCTATGATAGAGGCGTGAAGCCGGTGTGGTACGCTCTACGGAGCATGCCCCTAGTAGAGCTATGCTACAGAGACAACAAAGCGCCCTCCACCCTATACGGGAGAAGTGCGCTGTGTACCACGCTATGCCATCGTGCCTCGAGCGTATCATAGCCATTACCCAAGCCGATACATCAGCCACCTAAGCCCCTTGGCCAGCAGTAGCATGGCGAAGAGTACCATGATGATAAGCACCCCCGAGGGGACTGCAAAGAGATAGCTAAGCACTAGACCTAGCACATTGGCTACGAGGCTAATGCCTATGGAGCCGATGAGAATGCGCCTAAAGTCGGCAGTAAAGAGCCCGACCATGCTCTGTGGCAGAGTCAGGAGCGACATCAGTAGCATGATGCCCACTAGGCGTATACTCAGTACCAAGCTCAGGGAGACCAGTACCAGCATCAGCATATTCCATCGCTTGGCATTGAGCCCTCTAGTCTGGGCAAAGTCGGGATCGAACATCGAGTACAAGATGGATCGATACCACAGAGCTAGCACCCCGATAAGCACAAGAGCACATCCCCCGAGCATCGCGAGGTCGGCCCTAGTAACGAGCAGGATGTTGCCAAAAAGATACGACGAGAGGCCCGTTGCATATCCTGGCGTTAGGGTGATGAAGAGCACCCCTAGGGCCATACCTAGAGCCCATATAGCGGCGATAGCGGAGTCTTCTCGTATCTCTCCTCCTCGGCTTAGGCGGCTAATCCCTAGGGCGGACAGCACAGCAGCCACCCCCGCTGACCATATCGGGTCTACACCGAGGTAGACGCCAAGGCCTAGCCCTCCAAACGAGGCATGCGTAATACCGCCACTCACGAAGACGATACGACGTACCACGATATACGACCCCACGATACCGCATACTACGGCCGAGAGCACCGATGCCCACAAGGCATTCTGAAAAAACTGATGCTGTAGCAGATCCAACATATCTCGCCTCTAGTGTCTATCACCTGGGCCGTGCTCCATGTGATAGGCACGATTTTCACCGATGATGAGGAAGACCTCAGGTAGAAGCTCCTCGGGAAGCTCAATACCTCGTAGCTGGAGGCTACGCACCCAGCCTGCGACATCATCGAGGTCGAGCGTGATGAGTACCTCGCGAAAGGCCTCTACGGCACTAGACGTATAGGCTTGGGCTGACACACCACGATAGGCGTCGAGCTCCTCGTCGTCGTAGTAGACGATCGAGGTACTCACGGCAGCCAACAAGCTATCGCGCTCGCAGGTCATGTGCATACCACAGCATCCGTCCGTAGCTACTCTTACCGGCTCCTCCTCGACGAGCCCTAGGGCGGCACGCCTACGCGACTGTACATAGTGCACAATACCTACGACCAGCCCTAGCCCTACTAGGGCGACAACGGCCCACAATATCCCCATATCTCTATCCTTGTATCTCTCTGATTGTATATCCTAGCCGTACCAGCTCTCTCCAGTAGCTAGGGAAGCTCTTGTCTACGACCTCGGCCTCGCACACCACGACGCCCTCGGGGTTCTCACTCGCCATCCATGGAGCTAGAGCCATGGCCATACGATGATCGCCGTGGGTATCGAGCACTACTGGGTCATCGTACATAGGCGGGATGTATCTCCCATACCAGCCGATGCTGTCGGCCTCTAGGGCGAGGGCATAGCCTAGCTTGGCACACTCCTGCTCGAGGGCAGAGAGTCGATCGCTCTCCTTGATGCGCAGATGTGCCACACCGTGTATCTCGAAGGGCTGTCGACGAGCTAGACACACTGCCACCAGCGTAGGTACGAGGTCGGGGCTCGAGCTACAGTCCATGCTCCATACCTCTCTAGGCTCTAGTGGTAGAGGTGAGAGGGCCTCTAGCTCCACTCCCTCGGCATCTGCTCGAGTGTCTATACCTAGGCGCATCATCAGGTCGGGTAGAGCGAGGCTATCGCCCTGTGCAGAGGGACGCCTAAGGTGTGGTAGCACCATCGTTAGTGGAGCATCGCTCTCCTGTGCCCCTAGAGCGAGAAGCAGGTAGGCATACGAAGCTGCCGTCCAGTCTGCCTCCACGGTACAGCTACATGCCATACGCCCGACCGATCTGTCTAGATAACTATACACGCCTGCCGATTGTTGCCAGTAATACCCTGCCTCGAGCATGCTCTGGAGAGTCATCTCGGCATAGGGAGCCGACACCAGACCGCTACGGCGCACGTCTATGCTATACCCCGTGCCCTCTAGGAGTGGTGCTATGAGCATCAATGCGCTTAGATACTGTGAGCTAGCAGAGGCATCGAGCTCTATAGCACGTGCCGATAGTCTGCTAGGCTCTATCTGTAGAGGAGGATAGCCCTCGACCTCGATGTAGGAGATACGTCCACCTAGTGCACGTAGTGCCTCGACTAGAGAGCCTATGGGGCGCTGGTGTTGGCGACGCTCTCCCTCTAGGCGCACAGTGCGTGTAGTGCTAGCGGCGAGGTAGGCCAGCACGAAGCGCATCGCAGTGCCCGACTCCCCAACGTTGATCGTAGTGCACCCTCGGCGCGCCCCCTCGAGAGCCTCGATGAGGTGGCGCAGATCCTCGGGAAGGTCTTCTCGCTGACAGCCTGACACACCAAGCTCCTCCCTACCCTGTATAGCCGATAGTAGTAGGTAGCGTGCCAGCAGACTCTTGGAGGGAGGCAGATACATGCGCCCACGAGCTAAGGAGGCTGGCACATAGTGTGCTAGATGTAGTGTCGCCATGGCTATAGTAGTGTAGCTACATGCTCTGCTAGACGCGTGAGCCACTCTACATCGATGGGGGAGAAGTCCTCCAGCTTATCACTATCTACGTCTATCACACCCACTACCTCGCCTGCGCGTACTATCGGCACTACCACCTCACTACGGCTCAGTGAGCTACAGGCGATATGCCCAGGAAAAGCCTCGACATCGGGCACTAGTATTGCGCGTGCCTCTGCCCAAGCTACGCCACAGACGCCACGTCCATGGGGGATACGCGTGCAGGCTAGGTCGCCCTGAAAGGGGCCTAACACCAGCGTATCGCCCTCCACGAGGTAGAAACCGACCCAAAAGAAGCCGAATGCCATGCGTAGTGCTGAGGCGATATTGGCCATATTGGCTACGGCGTTGATCTCTGTAGCCGTTAGGGAGACGATAGCGGGCAATAGCTCGGCATAGCGCACAGAGCGGTCAGTGGTCGGGGTGAGATGCAAGGTCTCTGCCATAGGTCTAGGGATATAATGTTAATTACTTGCTACGCTCTAGCTCCTTGAGGTTCTCGAGCTTCTTGCGCTGCATAAACTCATAGATGCCCTCGAGATGCTCGATCACTCGACCGCCTCCAAACTCGTACACCTTGGACACCAAGCCATCGAGAAAGTCGCGGTCGTGCGAGACCAAGATCAACGTACCATCGTAGCTCTGTAGCGCTTGCTTGAGTACCTCCTTAGTCTTCATATCTAGGTGATTGGTCGGCTCGTCGAGGATGAGTAGATTGTATGGCTCTAGGAGCAGACGCAGTAGAGCAAGGCGTGTACGCTCGCCACCGCTCAGCACCTTCACCTTCTTGTTGGAGGCTTCGCCACCGAACATAAACGCCCCAAGCAAGTCTTTGATCTTGGTGCGTATCTCGCCCTCAGCTACATCATCGATAGTCTGGAAGACGGTTAGATTCTCGTCTATGACAGCAGCCTCGTTTTGGGCGAAGTAGCCGATCTCCACATTGTGCCCTATCGTGAGCTGGCCCCCGTGCTCTAGCTCTCTCATGATGCAGCGCACCAGGGTCGATTTACCCTCGCCATTCTTACCCACGAAGGCGATCTTGTCGCCCCTCTCGATAGTCAGGTTGACGCCTGAGAAGATACGCTTGTCGCCAAAGCTCTTCTCCACATCACTCATCATCACGGGATAGTTTCCCGATCGTGGAGCTGGTGGGAAGCGTAGCCTAATGGCCGAGGTATCTATCTCGTCCACCTCCACTAGCTCTAGCTTCTCGAGCATACGCACACGGCTCTGTACCTGATTGGTCTTGGAGTAAGTACCCTTGAACCGCTCGATAAACTCCGTAGTCTCTGCGATGAACTTCTGCTGCTCGTCATAGGCTCTCTGCTGCTGCTCACGACGCTCGGCACGCAGGCGCTGATACTCGGTATAGTTGACCTTGTAGTCGTAGATGCGCCCATTGGTAATCTCGAGCGTGCGCGTAGTGATACGATCGACGAAAGCACGGTCGTGACTGATAACTACTACGGTCTGATTGTTGTCCACTAGGAAGTCCTCAAGCCACTGTATCGACTCTATATCGAGGTGGTTGGTCGGCTCATCGAGGAGCAGGACATCGGGCTTGCGCAGGAGGAGCTTGGCGAGCTCTATGCGCATACGCCAGCCTCCGCTAAACTCTGAGGTCTGGCGGGCAAAGTCGCTACGCTTGAAGCCTAGCCCTAGGAGCGTCAGCTCTATGGCCTTGTCGTAGTTGATCTCCTCGATCGCATAAAACTTCTCCCCGAGCGCGGATACCTCCTCGATGATAGCCATATACTCGTCGCTCTCGTAGTCGGTACGTGTCTCTAGCTGGTGATTGAGCTCAGCCATACGCGCCTCCATGGCATGGATATGAGCAAAGGCTTGCTCGGTCTCCTCAAAGACGGTGCGTCCGTCCTCCGTGAGCAGGTGCTGTGGCAGATAGGCCACACGCACATCGCTAGGGATATTGACCTTGCCACGCGAAGGCTCTCGTACACCGGCCAATATCTTGAGCATGGTGCTCTTGCCTGCCCCATTCTTGCCCATTAGGGCAATGCGATCCTTAGGATTGATCACAAACGATATATCTGCAAAGAGTGGGCTACCGCCTATCTCCACTGTGAGCGCATCTACCGAAATCATCTTCTATCTACAATGTATTACCTTGTTTGGAGACACAAAGATAGTCAATATCTACCGCCCTCACGTCCTCTCCTCTAGAGCTACCGCATCATGCACACTCCACATCATCCAATATCCCCATTCATCGACATTGAATATCGACACGCGGGGATATTCAGGGGGGCTCACCAAAATAGTTAGCTTCGCGACCGGTATTTCCGATACAGCACCCAAACCCTTTGGTCCCTCATGGACAATAGTCTTTTGCATGGTCCTCGCTTAGTTGGTGCCCCGAGGGGAGGTCGTCAGAGACTATATTCACTTAATTCCCTCCTATCTATGAAAGAAGGGGGCATCATAGGCTGAATGCCAGTAGCGTGTGTCACTCGTCCAAAAAGCCTAGGGTGAACGAGATGGCACCCCTAGGGTGAACGAGGCGTTCGCCCTAGGGATAAAATGCGTCAGCCCTAGGGGATATTGAACATCGATCGAGGCGATCCTTATAGTTCGTATCTTTGTGGGTATGGATAGGACAGCAATCAAAAGATACGCCTTCAACGCCAAACCTATCGGTATCGAAGCCAAGCGCCTCGACTTCCTATGGGACAAGGCCCCACAAACGGCCGAGGTGCATCGAGCCGACTTCTACCACTTCGTGTGGGTCGAGGAGGGCGAGCTACGTCTTCGCTCACACCGACTATGACTTCTTCGGGCCCAAAATTGGCTTCGATGTCTTCCGCGTAGAGCAGGGCAAAATAGCTGAGCACTGGGATGTCGTAGAGCCCTTGCTCCCTGAGGATCAGCACCAGCACACCAACGGCAAGTTTGGCTTCTAGCCTACCACCTCTCCCTCACGATGCCTCGCCCCCACTGTTGCCCTATGTGGCAGCAGTGGGGGCGAGGGGTATGTCCTGCATTATTGCTATCTTTGCAGGCATAGAGTTTTTGTATGAACAATATCCGCAACTTCTGCATTATAGCGCATATCGACCACGGTAAGAGTACCCTGGCCGACCGCCTGCTAGAGACGACACAGACCGTCTCGGGCAAGGACCTGCAAGAGCAAGTCCTTGACAACATGGACCTCGAGCGCGAGCGTGGTATCACGATCAAGAGCCACGCTATCCAGATGAACTACTCGCTCGATGGCCAGCCCTATGTGCTCAACCTCATTGACACTCCAGGGCACGTGGACTTCAGCTACGAGGTGTCTCGCTCCATAGCGGCCTGCGAGGGTGCACTCCTCATCGTCGACGCGGCTCAGGGCATCCAAGCACAGACCATCAGCAACCTATACATGGCCCTCGAGAACGACCTCGAGATCATACCCGTCGTCAATAAGGTAGACCTGCCTAGTGCCATGGTCGAGGAGGTCGAAGACCAGATCATAGAGCTACTCGGGTGCAAGCGCGAGGAGATCATCCGCGCAAGTGGCAAGACGGGCATCGGCGTAGACGACATACTACGTGCTATCGTGGAGCGTATCCCTGCCCCCAAAGGCGACCCCAACGCCCCTCTTCAGTGCCTCATCTTCGACTCGGTCTTCAATCCCTTCCGTGGCATCATTGCCTACTTCAAGGTAGTAAACGGATCGATCAAAAAGGGCGACCTAGTGAAGTTCATCGCCACGGGTAAGGAGTACGATGCCGACGAAGTAGGCGTACTGCGCCTCGATATGGAGCCTCGCAAGGAGGTCTGTACGGGCGATGTAGGCTACATCATCTCTGGCATCAAGACGAGCAAGGAGGTGAAGGTAGGTGACACCATCACCCACGTACAGGGTGGTGCCACGGAGGGTATAGCAGGATTTGAGGAGGTGAAGCCCATGGTCTTCGCTGGGCTATATCCGATAGAGAGCGAAGACTTTGAGAACCTGCGCGCCTCGCTCGAGAAGCTCCAGCTCAACGATGCCTCGCTGACCTTCCAGCCCGAGAGCTCTGCAGCCCTAGGCTTCGGCTTCCGCTGTGGCTTTCTCGGGTTGCTCCACATGGAGATTATCCAGGAGCGCCTCGACAGAGAGTTCAATATGAATGTGATCACGACCGTACCCAACGTGTCGTACAAGGTCTACGACAAGAAGGGCAACTGCACCGAGGTACACAACCCGTCGGGGCTACCCGAGCCTACACACATCGACCGCATCGAGGAGCCCTATATCCGCGCATCGGTGATCACGACGACCAACTACATAGGCCCTATCATGACGCTCTGCCTAGGCAAGCGCGGTCAGCTCGTCAAGCAGGAATACATCTCGGGCGATCGTATCGAGATCTTCTTTGACCTGCCCCTTGGCGAGATCGTTATTGATTTCTATGACAAGCTCAAGAGCATCAGCAAGGGCTACGCCTCGTTCGACTATCACGTAAGTGAGTTTCGCCCCAGCAAGCTCGTCAAGCTCGATATACTACTCAATGGAGAGCCTGTCGATGCCCTCTCTACCCTGACCCACTTCGACAATAGCGTCCCCTTCGGGCGTCGTATGTGCGAGAAGCTCAAGGAGCTCATTCCTCGCCAGCAGTTCGACATCGCTATCCAGGCCGCTATCGGTGCCAAGGTGATCGCTCGAGAGACGATCAAGGCTGTGCGCAAGGACGTTACAGCCAAATGCTATGGTGGCGACGTATCGCGCAAGCGCAAGCTCCTAGAGAAGCAGAAGGAGGGTAAAAAGCGCATGAAACAAATCGGAACGGTGGAGGTGCCTCAGAAGGCTTTCCTTGCAGTGCTCAAACTAGACTAACCTCACCCCCCTATGGCAGAAGTCAAACCCAAACGTAAGCCTCAGCGCAAAGCACCCGAGCCAATGCTCTCGATAGACGGACGTATCCCCCCCCAAGCCATCGAGTTTGAGGTGGCGGTGCTGGGGGCTATCCTCCTAGAGCGAGATGCCTACAGCCGTGTGAGCGAGATCTTGACGCCCGAGTCGTTCTACGTCAAGGCACACGAGGAGATTTATCGGGCCATCACCTCTCTGGCCCTAGCTCAGCATCCAGTGGACTACCTCACGGTGTCGGAGGAGCTCAAGCGTATGGAGAAGCTCGAGGAGGTCGGTGGACAAGCGTATCTGGCGGGGCTTACCTCCAAGGTGCTTAGCTCGGCCAGCATTGAGTACCACGCAGCCATCCTCGCCGACAAGGCTACGAGCCGGCGCCTCATTAGCTTCTCGAGCGAAGTACTCAAGGATGCCTACGACGACACCGAGAATGTGGCCGAGCAGCTACAACGTGCCGAGGGCAAGCTCTTCGAGATAGCACAGAATAAGAACTCCAAGGACTTCCGAGAGATTAGCCCCCTAGTCAAGGAAGCCCTCAGCGAGGTGCAGGCCGCTGCCAACCGCGACACTGGTATCAGTGGTATCACCTCAGGCTTCCCAGGCATCGACGAGATGACTAGTGGCTGGCAACGTAGCGACCTCATCATTATAGCTGCTCGCCCTGCTATGGGTAAGACGGCTTTCGTAGTGTCCATGGCCAAAAACATGGCTGTAGACCACAAGATACCTGTAGCACTCTTCAACCTCGAGATGAGTGCCGTACAGCTCGTCAAGCGCCTGCTCAGCAACGTAAGTGAGATCGATGGCCAGAAGATCAAGAATGGTCGCCTCTCCAACGACGAGTGGGAGCGTCTCTCCTCTCAGCTCCCCCTGCTCGACAATGCTCCTCTGTACATCAATGACACGCCCAGCCTGTCGGTCTTTGAGCTCCGCAGCAAGGCCCGTCGCCTAGTGCGCGAGCAGGGAGTGCAGATGATCATCATCGACTATCTACAGCTGATGAATGCCAGTGGTATGGGCTTCGGCAACCGCGAGCAGGAGGTAAGTATCATCTCTCGCTCACTCAAGATGCTCGCCAAGGAGCTACAAATCCCTATCGTGGCTCTCGCTCAGCTCAATCGTGGTGTGGAGAACCGCCAGGGCGATGCCAACAGCAAGCGCCCTCAGCTCAGCGACCTGCGCGAGTCGGGGGCTATCGAGCAGGATGCCGACATCGTATGCTTCATTCACCGCCCCGAGTACTACCGCATCACGCACGATGAGCAGGGCAACTCGCTCAAGGGCGTAGGCGAATTCATCATCGCCAAGCACCGCAATGGCCCTGTAGGCGATGTGCGCCTGACGTTCAAGAGCGACTTCGCCAAGTTCACCAACTACCAGCGCGACTACGGAGGCGAAGACCTCCCTTACCGCCAGGCTACGAATAAGCCTCAGGTACAGACTCGCCAATTCGGTGGCGGTGTGCCCATAAGTACTCCTCCACAGATCTCCGATTTTAATAACCCAGGGCCCAATCCCTTCGACGACGGAGGTATCGACCCAGGAGCGTTCAACCCCTAACCATATCACACCTCACAAGAGCTCGTCCCTGAAGGCGAGGTCTGTGGGGGCTATTGACAGACCAAAGCTATGTTTCACCCAGATCACGCTGAGCGTATCGCTCGGCTCCAAGCACTGATGCAGGCAGAGGGCGTGCAAGCCCTCGTGGTGGCCTCCAACATCAACCTATACTACCTATTTGGGCAGATCTACTCGGGCATCGCCTACGTCCCTGCATCGGGCCACCCGATGTATCTAGTGCGTCGTCCACAGGTCTACGGGCAGATAGCGGGCGTACACTATATACGCAAGGTCGAGGATCTCGTCTCCCTGATCGATACCTCTAGCATCACCAGTGTAGCTCTAGAGCTAGACGAGCAGTCGTACAATGAAGTAGAGCGCCAGCGCAAGCTATTCCCCAACGCCCACCTACACAACGGCACTAGCCTACTGCGTACTGCTCGGCAGATCAAGACCAAGGCTGAGATAGAGGCCATCCGCCTAGGCGCCTCTAGGCACATGGCCGTGTACCGACAGATACCGCAACTCTACCGCTCGGGGATGACCGACCTAGAGCTACAAATAGAGGTAGAGCGTGTGATGAGACTCGAGGGCTCGGTGGGCATCTTCCGTACCTTCGGCTCTGCTATGGAGATACACATGGGTAGCCTCATAGCTGGCGACAATGCTGCTGCCCCCTCGCCCTACGACTTCGCCATGGGCGGAGCGGGGTGCGAAGCCCTCCCTCTAGGCTCCAACGGCACACCTCTCACGGCCGGGATGAGCATCATGGTAGATATGGCTGGCAACTACGGCCCCTACATGACCGATATGACGCGTACCTGCTCTGTCGGCAGGCTCCCCGACGAAGCCTATCGCCTACACGAGCTGAGCAGACGTATGCACCGCGAGATTATGCACGTGGCAGGGCCTGGTACGAGCTGTGCCGACCTCTACCTCCACAGCCTAGAGCTAGCACGAGCCGAGGGTGCAGGCGATTACTTTATGGGTACCACGCTACAAGCTCAGTTCGTGGGCCATGGCATCGGGCTACAGATCAACGAAGGACCTGTACTCACGGGGCGCAGTCGTGAGGTACTGTCCGAGGGTATGGTGATCGCCTACGAACCCAAGTTCGTACTCCCTGGCATCGGAGCAGTGGGTATAGAGAACTCCTACCTCATCACTGCCACAGGGGTGGAGAACCTCACCCCCCTCGATGAGGACATTATCGACCTAGAAGCATAATAAGCCATGAATACAACAGCTATGTATGCAGGGAGCTTCGATCCCTTCACCCGTGGGCATGCCGACATCGTTGGTCGCGGGCTGGCACTCTTCGACCAGGTCATCATCGCTATCGGGGTCAATGAGAGCAAGCGTTGCCTCTTCACTAGCGACGAACGTAAGCGGCAGATAGAGCGCTACTATGCCGACAACCCTCGGGTGCAGGTGCTTACCTACGATGGCCTCACGGTGAGCTTCGCTCAGGAGCTCGGTGTGCGTTTCCTGCTACGAGGCGTGCGCTCGAGTACCGACATGGAGTACGAACGCACTCTAGCCGACCTTAATAGGCATATTGCAGGCATGGAGACCGTACTACTACCAGCCTCTCAGCAGCTCACACACATCAGCTCTACGGTGGTGCGTGAGCTCCTACACTTTGGGGGCAATGTAGAGGACTTCCTACCACTAGGCTTCAGCCTAGAGGTATAGCTCTAGAGATCATAATGGCATAAGACGATTGTAAGATATGAAATGGCTTAATAAGAATAGCGACCAGTCGCACTTTGAGGATCGCCGCGGACGCTCATCGGGCGGTCGAGGCAAGTTGACTCTCGGGGGTATCGGGGGCATCATCGTGGTGGTAATAGCCCTACTACTGGGGCAAGACCCGAGCTCCATGCTACAGATTGCCAATCAGGTAACAGGCGGAGGCGACACCCACAGCGAGGTTGTAGACCCAGCCAAAGCTAGGGCCCATGAGGAGTGGAAAGACTTCACACTAGCGGTCTTCAACAGCTGCAACGATGTGTGGGCAACGATCTTCCAGCAGCAGCTTGGGCAGAGCTACCGCAAGCCCACTTTGGTAGCCTTCACCGACCAGACCGTATCGGGCTGTGGTGGAGCCTCCAGTGCCATGGGGCCGTTCTATTGTCCTGCCGACACCAAGGTGTACATCGACCTGTCCTTCTTCCGCGAGCTTGCTGAGCGCTTTCGTGCCCCTGGCGACCTAGCCATGGCGTACGTCACGGCACACGAGGTAGGGCACCACGTACAGCACCTACTCGGCATCACTGACAGGGTACACAGCATGCGTGGGCGCATCAGCGAGGCCGAGTACAACAAGCTCAGCGTACGCCTAGAGCTACAAGCTGACTTCTATGCTGGGCTATGGGCGCACCAAGCGGCCAAGATGGGCATCATAGAGCTCGAGATAGGCGACCTCGAGGAGGCTCTACGTGCAGCTGAGGCTATCGGCGATGATGCCCTACAGAAGGCTGCGCAGGGCTATACGGTACCCGATTCCTTCACCCATGGTACATCGGCACAACGAGCACGCTGGTTTCGTCTAGGGTACACGACGGGCGACCTCCGTCAGGGCGACACTTTCGCCACTGACCACCTATAGCACTATATTTGTGATCGATTTAACGGCTACAACAGCATGATACTTCGTACCGAAGACCTAGTAAAGAAATATAGAAATCGTACTGTCGTCAATCACGTATCGATAGAGGTGGGGCAGGGCGAGATCGTAGGGCTACTCGGGCCCAATGGGGCTGGCAAGACGACGACCTTCTACATGACCGTAGGGCTAGTAGTGCCCAATGCTGGCCGTATCTATCTCGATGATCAGGACATCACCAAGTATCCCGTCTATCAGCGTGCCAAAGCTGGTATTGGTTACCTAGCTCAGGAGGCGTCGATCTACCGCAAGCTCTCCGTCGAGGACAATATCATGAGTGTGCTCGAGCTCACGGGGCGTACACGCCCCGAGCAGGAGGCTCGCCTAGAGGAGCTGATCAGCGAGTTTCGCCTCGAGAAGGTACGCACCAATCACGGCAATAGACTCTCTGGAGGTGAGCGCCGACGTGCTGAGATAGCCCGATGCCTAGCTATAGACCCCAAGTTCATCATGCTTGACGAGCCTTTTGCAGGCGTAGACCCTATAGCCGTACAAGACATTCAGACGATCGTAGCACGCCTCAAGTACAAGAATATCGGTATCCTTATCACCGACCACAACGTCTACGAGACGCTCAGCATCACCGACCGCGCCTATCTGCTTTTCGAGGGCAAGGTACTCTTCCAAGGCACAGCCGAGGAGCTTGCTGAGAACGAAATCGTACGTGAGAAGTATCTAGGCAAAGACTTTGAGCTACGCCGTCGCAACTTCGATCACCTCGCTGAATAGCCCCCCCTCACATACCGCACCCTCTGTTAGCAGACGGCTAGCAGAGGGTGTTGAAGGAGATAAGCAAAACGTTCGGCCTAAGGAGTAGACACTTGACACTTTGCTTAGGTTAATGCTTGATAACCAACACGAGTGAGTATAGACAACCTTATCAATAGTATAAATATGAATAATGACTTACACGGAGTCTTCAGAGAGCTTCGAGAAATCTGTGTAAAGGACAAAGCCCTCCAGCAGGAGCGATTGCACAGAGGCGAATGCTACAATCTGTTTAGCATTCTAGGCTTGTCCACCTACGAACTCAAACACTCGGCAATCATTGCCAACCTCCTTGACCCGCATGGGAGCCATGGCTGTGGCGATACCTTCCTAAGAGCATTCTTCGATGTCTTATCAATCAGCTACCCTTTTGATGGTGACAACCAAGTTGTGAGCCAGACGGAGGTCTATGCTGGAGCGGTAACGGATAGTACTGGGGGGCGTATTGACATCCTCGTTAGCAGCAAATCTTATGGGCTGATTATAGAGAACAAGATATACGCAGAGGATCAAGACAAACAGCTGGTGCGCTACGATGCCTATGCCAAGGAGAGGTTTTCTAAGTACGATTTAATTTACCTAACGCTCTACGGAAGCGAAGCCAGCGAGGCGAGCGTGACCACACAGGGCGAGCAGAGTGTAGATTATCTCCCCATATCTTATGCGGACAAAGGGCTTGTGTGGCTGGGTCAATGCGCACGCCTTGCTTATGATAAGCCCCTTGTGCGAGAGTCCATCAATCAATATATCCAAACCATCAAACAACTCACGTGCCAAGATATGAACCAAGAGAACATTAAGCAGATTATTGAGCTCGGTGTAGACAACCCCGAGGTTGTTGCTGTCCTTTCGAGATATCGAGACTCTATCGCTCAAGGCATTAGGGAGAAATACATCTTCACGCCTCTGAAGAAGTATGCTGAAACAAACGGGTGGCGTATAGAGATTGAAGAAGATTGCGATGAACCTCTCATCCGCTTCAGTCGAGACGGATGGAACGGCTCTATTTGCGTTTCTTCTGATTGCGACGGCAAAAAAAGTAACAAAGGCTGGTGGATTAACCTCTGGATCGGCGTAGAACTTAAAGGGGAAGGGGTAAGCCAACTCAGCAATAGCGACTACCCTTACGGCTACGAGGATCTAGAAGTGAAGAACTGGTATGCCACAGAGAACTTTCCTGATATGCAGTCGAAGGTAGTAGACGAGATCACCGACAAAATAGAACAGATAGTACAAGAACTAAAACTATAATCTATGTTAGGGGCAGTCATTGGGGACATCGTAGGGAGCATCTACGAGTTCGACAACATCAAGACGAAGGTCTTCGAGTTTTTCCGTCCCGAGATGGAGTGTACCGACGACTCCATTCTCTGTATCGCTACAGCGGACTGGCTTTTGCACGGAGGAGGTGCAGTAAATACGGTATCTGTTAGAAAATCAGAGTGATAATTACTTGAATCGGAGAAAGGGGTTACGATTTATCAACGAGCGAGCTTCTTTCCCTTTCTTCCTTTTCTCAATGAACACTTAATTTTGTATTACAAAGATACTGATTTCCTGCGCCACCACAAGCCTTCTTACTTGGAATGAATATATAACTTTGCTGAGGTGTTGTACTTACTACTGGAAAATCCAGCAGCATCAGAGCTTAGTTGTCGATGCCTTAATCTTGAGTTATGATTAAGTAGTATTCATATTCTTAGTGAGTACAAGACTAAAGGTCAGTAATTACTAAGGATTGCACTCAGTCGAGACTGTGCATATTAACGTTAAACAAAGTAATTTGTTACTTTTGTATTGTACTTAAATAGAATTGGATGGATTATGAGTTCTCAGATATTCCTCAACCTATATAACTATTTACTAGTCGCTTGCTTCAGAGCAATCTTCTTTGTATCCCTTTTATGGTTGAGCATTGTCGAGCTTTGTGCACAGTTTTATCCAATTCACGGCACAGTGCAGTGGCCAGCTCCGCAGAGCCCCTACCTAGTGGACTACTACTCGGGGAGTCGCGACCGCCTTATCATCACGCTACACAATAGAGACCTTCAGCAACCTCTGCTCTTTGCACGCTTGCGTATCCGGATCAAGAGCCACGGCTTCCTCGCCGAGACCCGCGAGGAGATGCCCTACCCGATGCTGGAGCTACTAGCCGGTACGCCCACCCGCCTTACCTCTACGGACCTGATGCCCTACCTGCGTCCGGAGAACCTCCGTATGAACGGACGCCTCCGTGAGGGCAAACTCCCGACAGGCTTCACCGAGTTCTCCGTGCAGGTCGTGGACTTTTACAGCGGTAAGGTCCTCTCCACCTGGCACACAGGCAGAGCCTATCTAGATGTCAAAAAGCCACCTATCCTCAATGTCCCCGAGCGAGATGAACAGGTCTCTTATCGCGACCCTATCTTCATCCGCTTCCAATGGATGCCCCGCCACCAAGGCTTGGCAGGTACGGAGTATGAGTTCGTCCTCAAGGAGCTCCCCGACAACGGAGCTGCTCCGCAGTCTGCCTTCGCCTACGGCAACGAGATATATCGTGTCCGCACACGCAATACTTTCCTTAACTATACCCACCTAGAGCCCACCCTCCTGCCCAACCGTCGCTATGCTTGGCAGGTGCAAGCCATCGCTCGCGATGGCATTGATGAGATTGGGATGTTTGAGAACCGAGGCTT
>JBHACB010000042.1:0-6090 GCA_041854325.1 Porphyromonas sp. | reverse complement strand
TTGGATCGATCGCATCCGCAAGCTCTATCCGCACCTGCGCCTCATACGTCTTGACGAGGGGCTAGAAGCCTACACCTGCCGTACGCATCACGAGGGGCATATCCACGATCCTCACTACTGGTCGAGCTTCATCGGCGCCCTAGTCATGGCCGACAACGTGCACAAGGCGCTCGCCTCGCTCGCCCCCGACCAGAAGCTAGCCTATGAGGCGACCTATACCAACCTCACCGACTCTATACGCTCGTATCTAGGCGTGCGTACCGTGTCGGAGGAGCTGATGAGTAAGGCCTTCGTCATATATCATCCTTCGCTCACCTACTATGCCGACGAAGCAGGTATCCGTCAGCTGGTAATCGAGCAGGACGGCAAAGAGCCCTCGCCTCGTGCCATAGAGGAGCTTATCAAGGAGGCCAAGACGCTAGGCGTGCGCTATGTATTCGTGCAGCGCGAGTTCAATCCTCACCTAACGGAGAGCATCGCCCGCGAGATAGGTGCTGAGACAGTCGTTATCAATCCGCTGAGTCGTGACTGGTTTGGCGAGCTCAAGCGCATTGATGCCCTCCTACGCCCTACCTCAGCGATAGAGTAAGGGACATGGCTCAGCTATTACTATCGATACAAAGGGCTCGCCTAGGCTATCCAGGGACCGAAGTGCTGTCGGCTCTAGACTGGGAGGTACGCTATGGCGATAGGTGGCTCATCGTGGGGCCCAATGGAGCTGGCAAGACGACTCTCCTCAAGACCCTGCTAGGCCTCACCCCTCTACTCGGGGGAGATATGCAGTACTACAGCCCTACAGGCGAGGCTATCCATGCCCCAAGCATCGGCTATCTACCCCAAATCAATCAAATCGACAGAGCATTTCCTATTAGTGCACGAGAGGTCATAGCCTCTGGGCTACAGGGGTGCTCGCTCTCGAGAGACGGACGCCACGAGCGCATCGCAGAGCTCCTAGAGGCTATCGACCTAGAGAGCATGGGACATCTGCCTATCGGTGCACTGAGTGGCGGGCAGCTACAGCGCATCCTGCTAGCGCGCGCACTCGCCTCTCGCCCCCAGCTAGTAGTGCTCGACGAGCCTACGAGCTTTCTCGATCGTCGATACAAAGAGCAGTTTGATGAACTCCTGCTACGCCTCATCCCCGAGGAGGCAACCATCTTAATGGTAACGCACGATATGCAGCCCACGCACCTCGACCAGTGGCAATCGCTGGCACTAGGTCGCTGGTAGAGGGCTGTAGCACACTAGAGAGGCAAAAAGTTTGCCACCCCAGTCGACAAGCTAAGAAGTTGTCGCATAGACCTATGCTCCACGATCCATGGGTAGTACCTACGGAGAAGCATAGCTAGTGAAGCATCGTGATTTGCCAATTCCGAAAAATGTAGTACTTTTGCATCGGGTAAGTCCCATACGACCAGCTCCCTTTGACTCCCCCAGGGTTTGATCGCAGCAAGGGTATTAGGTCGTAGCGGTGCGATATGGATCGCTTACCCACCTGCCTCTTTAGCTCAGTTGGCCAGAGCACGTGATTTGTAATCTCGGGGTCGTTGGTTCGAATCCGACAAGAGGCTCTCCCTAGAGGAGTGGTGAACGTCTGTTCGCCACTCCTTTTTTACTCTCTACCAGCTCTGCGGCCATCGTCTCGTCTAGAGACTTCGATGTTTTACTCCAATTAGTTCGATATTTTTCACCGAAAACATCGATATTTTTCTCGCAAAACATCGATGTTTTTCATCAGAAAGGTCGATGTTTTTCTCTGAAAAGTTCGTACTTTCTAGTCAGTCTATCACAAAAGCATCAGCCCCAGCTCGAGTGAGCTGGGGCTGATGTCTGCGATAAAAGCCTTGCCCGTGGGCAGGGAGCCATTAGATACGGTTGGCAGAGCCAAGTACGTTCTCGATCTTGTGCTTGTAGAGCTTCTTGAGCGAGTCGCGAGCTGGGCCAAGATACTTACGAGGGTCAAACTCGTCGGGCTTGGTAGCGAACACCTCACGTACAGCTGCCGTCATAGCGAGGCGACCATCGGAGTCGATGTTGATCTTGCACACAGCACTCTTGCTAGCACGGCGAAGCTGTTCCTCGGGAATGCCTACAGCATCCTTGAGCTTGCCGCCATATTGGTTGATCTTGGCCACCTCTTCCTGAGGCACAGAGGACGAACCATGGAGTACGATAGGGAAGCCAGGGATCTGCTTCTCGATCTCCTCGAGAATGTCAAAGCGCAGAGGGGGAGGGATGAGGATACCCTGCTCGTTGCGCTGGCACTGCTCGGGCGTGAACTTAGTAGCACCATGGCTCGTACCGATAGAGATAGCTAGAGAGTCTACCCCTGTCTTGCTTACGAAGTCTACGACCTCCTCGGGCTTGGTATAAGTGTGGTGCTCGGCTACTACATCGTCTTCCACACCAGCGAGGATACCAAGCTCACCCTCTACCGTCACGTCGTACTGGTGAGCATACTCTACTACAGAGCGCGTGAGGGCAACATTCTCTTCGTATGGTAGGTGCGAGCCATCGATCATCACAGACGAGAAGCCCATCTCGATACAGCTCTTGCAGAGCTCGAGGCTATCACCATGGTCAAGGTGAAGGGCGATCTGTGGATTGGCACAGCCTAGCTCCTTGGCATACTCTACAGCACCCTGAGCCATGTAGCGCAGGAGCGTCTGATTGGCATACTTGCGAGCACCACTAGATACCTGTAGGATGACGGGGGAGTTGGTCTCTACGGCAGCACCGATGATAGCTTGGAGCTGCTCAAGGTTGTTGAAGTTGAAGGCAGGGATAGCGTATCCGCCCTTAACAGCCTTCGCAAACATGTCGCGCGTGTTTACGAGGCCGAGTTCCTTGTAATTTACCATTGTTTATACTAATCTATTGTCGTTATATCACCATTTCGCTATAGGTTTGGTCCTCTAGCCTATTATGCTACAAAGATACAACTATTCTACAAACCTTCCCCTAGGTTATTGAAATAATTTAGGATTTGTCTCCTAGCTATGCCTTGGTCTCCGCGAGTGGTG
Source organism: Porphyromonas sp. (assembly GCA_041854325.1). Lineage (GTDB taxonomy): Bacteria > Bacteroidota > Bacteroidia > Bacteroidales > Porphyromonadaceae > Porphyromonas. The sequence goes on along the minus strand of JBHACB010000042.1, from coordinate 3,067 downwards.
CTCTGAGGGGCTAGCGCAGGCGTTCACGATCGCGACGTTCGCGCGCTCGAGCTTGCTCTCGTTCACGTCTATCACGTTCCTTGGCTTTGAGCTTCTCACGTTGCTCACGGAGCTTGCGCTTGCGCTCAGCCTCCTTGGCCTTGGCACGGGCACGTCTCTCAGCTTCTTCGGCTTTGCGCCGTTGCTTAGCCATCTGTTGCACCTGCTCATAGCTAACCTCCGAATGCTGGCGCTCGCTCTCGGGGGCTACATCGACAGCAGGTAGGGGCTCGAGCGTATCGACCTGAGGAGAGGCCGGGGGAAGGGGAGCCACAGGAGCAGGGAGTGAGGGGATAGGCTCTACTATGGTCTCGTGTCTCTGCCAGTGAGCAAGGTATGCCTCGAAGCTATCATCGCCAACGATCTTGGCGAGGTTGGTCTCTCCGATGGGCAGGGCTGGGAGTGAGAGGTCTCGCTGTAGACCTTGTCGATAGTGCTCTGCTGTTGCCCTCGAGCCAAAGCCCGATATAGAGGCCAAATGGTAGGTCGATGACGTCAACACACCGAGGCGTAGCCCCTCTTGGGTATATTGGGTGAAGCCATAGAGCGTAAGGGCGTAGACGAAGTCGCTTTGGCTCATGGTAGCCCTAGGGGCATAGACAAGGAGGGACAATCGGGCGGTATCTGCCTCATTGACGAAGAGGATAGCCGATGCCTCGGCCTCGGCTAGAGCCGCAGCGTGTACCTGCGACCAGTCTATACCATGCGAGGCTTGGCCAGAGAGGCGCTTACCTTGTGCAAGTGAAGAGAGGAGCTCGTGCGCAAAAGCCTTAATATCCTCCTGTGCCCTTGGCATAGTCGTTATCTCGCCCAAGGTACGTGCAAAGGCAACATCCTCGCCCTCGATCGCATAGGCCATGGCCGAGAGAAGCATTAGGCGTGGGAGGTGTTCGCTATCGGGATGCTCTGTGCGCATAGCTTCGGCTCCTCGGTGTACACCCTCTAGATCGCCTCGCGTATAGGCTTCGTAGGTCGATGTGTATAGGGCTGAGGCTAGGCTATCGGCCGTACGTAGGCGGTCGATATAGTCGCCAGTGGCTAGTTGGCTAGCGAGGGGGGTAGCTGGGTAACGTGCTATGTAGTGCTGTCTGACACGCTCGGCCTCTATGGTATCACCTAGGCGGAGCGAGGTCATGTAGAGGCGATAGAGGCTCTGCTCATGGTGAGGGCCCTCGGGGAAGCGTGCTATCTGCTCACGCCACACATGCGTGGCAGGTAGTGACAGATCGAGCTGGTCTGCTAGCGTCTGCCCCATCTGGGCCATAGCATGTTCTATAGACAGCTCTAGCTGTCTCTGTGCGTCGGGCTCTAGTGGAAGCCTATCGAGGTAGTAACTAGGCTGTAGCTGCGGATCCTCAGCATCGGGCGAGGGGCGAGGGGCCTTCGTACTCTCGGTGGTAGGCATAGGCAGGGCTACGTCTCTGTGATCGCGCAGGGCACTATAGCGGCGCCAATGGTCGGCAAGAGGGCGTGCACCCCACTGCTGACGAAAAGCGTCTCGTCCCTGAGCTAGAAGCGAAGTATTGTAGAAATAGTAGCGTGTGTCGCCCGTGGTACGGGGCATGGAGGACTGGCTCGAAGAGGCTATCCTCGAGGGGGGAGCACCTAAGCTGATCATTTGGCCGGCCTGCACGATAGAGTCGCGCTGTCTCGATCGTTCGGCCTCGATGAGTAGCCTGCGCTTCGCCTCGATGATGCTGTCTATCACTCGAGTGCGCTCGAGCTCGGGAGCTCGAGCTAGGCGCAGTAGGCTATCGCCTTCGTGTACGACCTGCGCCCATGGCTGTAGCCTGGCAAGCCCCTCGGCGATAGCACGATGATCGGAGTAGCTAGCCAAGACCTTAGGCAGAGCAGGCATGGCCCTATTGTAGGCTCTATAGGCATCGAGCCACTGATGCCGAGAGAGATGTACCTGCCCCTGAGCGATGAGGCTAAGGGCGTAGTCTTCGCCTCGGCTCTGGCTGAGTGTGCTAGATAGGACAAAGGCCTTCATCGCCTCGATCGTATCGCCTTGGGCTAGGGCATGACGCCCTAGGGCGTAGTAGATCTGATCACGCTCGCTAGCATACTTGCCCCGACGTGCTAGGGCTTGTAGGCCTTGGTGTATAGAGATGGCACCTTGAGGAGATAGCTCGGCTCGACGTAGCCTAGAGGCAAACTCGAGCGTAGCAGGGGGCGACAGCCTCAAGACGCGAGTATAGGCATGGAGGGCATCGGCTGTGTGGTCTACACCCTCGGCACTATAGAGCTGGCCGAGGAGATAGTATAGGCGTGCTCTCTGCACACGATGAGTAGCATGATAGACTGCCTCCTCGATATAGGGAAGGGCACGAGTACGCTCGCCCAATGCTAGGTAGTATTCGCCCAATGCTAGGTGATATATCTCCTCGACAGCCGACACACGCTCGTGGTCGGTCGTATCAATCTGCATGAGTAGCTGTCGCCCCTCGGCCTCGCGTCCGAGCAAGGTGATACAGTGTAGCTGCCATAGTAGTGCCCTATCGCGTGTCTCTCGCTCGCTGTCGTAGAGGCGTGTCATGTAGGCAAAAGTGGCTAGGGCTTGCTCGGCATCGCCATTGTAGAGGTAAGCCTGCCCGAGGAGTTGCCAGCTGTGCCTTAGGGCGTCGTTGTGCTCTTGTTTGCTTTGGTCGGCTACGGCTTGGGGGTTGTCGCGCCAGCCAGGCTTGCGAGCAGGCTTGTGTCGGAGGCTGTGTAGGCGTATTGCTTTCTGCATCTTGGCTATCACGACATCGAAGGCTCCTCGAGGCATGCCCGAGGCATGCCCCACAGCATAGGCAATGGGGTCCGCAGGTATCTGCCGAGAGTAGCCCTCCGTCAGAGAACGTAGCCAAGCATCGTAGGCATCATCATAGGCACGCTGAGCATTGTAGTTGATATTGTACCTAGTCGTTAGGCTGTGATAGAAGCGTGAAGCCGGTGTGGTACGCTCTACGGAGCATGCCCCTAGTAGAGCTATGCTACAGAGACAACAAAGCGCCCTCCACCCTATACGGGAGAAGTGCGCTGT
>JBHACB010000041.1:0-8126 GCA_041854325.1 Porphyromonas sp. | reverse complement strand
TCATACTATATCCGATAACAATAACGGCCTTACATGCTCCTCAAGCATATTAGCCTTTGATATTCTCCACAAAAATACTCAAAAACCACCAACCGAGCACCCTGCTGTGGATTGCCGACTATAGCCTCCGTATCAAATCAACCTCGTCTCTGCATCTATCCTCTGGCTGACATTCAATATCGACCAAAGCGATCATTCAATATCGACTGAGGCCAACATTCAATGGTCGCTGCTGTTGTCTGGTATAAGTTGTCTCGATCGTGCTTCGATGATTGTATAGAGTAGTGATTGTGTGGTAGATTTTGCCTAGTTATTTGACAAAGTAGGCCATGTTTTGTTTTATATCGAGATGTGTAGGGGTGGCTAAATAGATTTCTCCAACTAAGATGAATATATTAGGCGTACAAATTTGATAAATCGATGGAGTTTGCGTATATTTGTTGCCAGATAATTATGTTATAGTCATTATGGAAATAAAGACCTACTTAGGCTATTGGGCCGAGCGCTACAAAAGCGAACTGATTGACGACATTTTGCCATTTTGGCTTCAGCATGGTCTCGATCGTGTGCATGGTGGTATGTACACCTGTCTCGATCGTGATGGACAGCTCATGGACAGCACCAAGAGTGTGTGGTTTCAGGGGCGTGCGGCATTCACGTTCGCGTATGCTTACAACAATGTAGAGGCTCGTCCCGAGTACCTAGAGGCATCTAAGTCGTGCATCGACTTCTTCCTCAAGCATTGCTTCAATGACGAGGGGCGCATGTACTTTGAGGTCATGGCCGATGGCACGCCTCTGCGTCTACGTCGCTATGTCTTCAGCGAGACCTTCGCTATCATAGCTATGGCAGAGTATAGCATCGCCTCGGGCGACAAGAGCTATGCCGAGCGAGCTCTAGCCCTCTTCGATCGTGTGCGTGGTTGGCTCTCTACACCTGGGGCATTGCCTCCCAAGTATCTACCGCACGTCAAGGGTCGCTCGCACTCTATCATCATGATCATGCTCAACGTCGCTGCACAGCTACGCAAGGCCATCGATGAGCCAAGCCTCGACAAGCAGATCGCCGATAGCATCTATGAGCTCAAGACCTACTTCATGAAGCCCGAATACAAGGCTCTACTAGAGGGTGTCGGTGAGCATGGAGAGGTCGTAGATACCATAGGTGGGCGCCTTATCAATCCTGGGCATTGTATTGAGACAGCATGGTTTATCCTAGACGAAGTGAAGTATCGTGGTGGTGATAAAGAGCTACTTGACATGGCCCTAACGATCCTTGACTGGTCGTGGGAGTGGGGCTGGGACAAGGAGTATGGTGGTATCATCAATTTCCGTGACTGCAAGGGCTTCCCTGCTCAAGACTATTCGCAGGACATGAAGTTTTGGTGGCCTCAGACCGAGGCGATTATCGCTACTCTCTATGCCTATCAGCTAAGTGGCGATGAGAAGTACCTCAAGTGGCACCGCGACATCAGCGACTGGACCTATGCCCACTTCCCCGATGCTGTGCATGGCGAGTGGTACGGCTATCTACATCGTGATGGATCTGTAGCCCAGCCAGCCAAGGGTAATCTCTTCAAAGGCCCCTTCCACCTGCCTCGTATGCTTACCAAGAGCTATCTGCTCTGCAAGGAGATGCTAGAGAGCGACAAGTACTAGCCAGGCGCCTGTATGTGCACACGTATCCTTGCGACGTTGCTCCTCGCCTTGGCGTTTGTGGCTTGCCGTACTGAGGGGGCTAGCCCAGAGATGGAGAGCATCTACCTAGGGGAGACACCAGCACTCGACTCTGCCTATGCTCGAGGAGTGTCGGGGCACTTTGCGTTCACCTATACAGCTAGCTCGGGCATCACCTACCTCGTCATGGGGGGAGGGTGCAATTTCCCCGACCTTCCTCCTAGCCGCGGAGGCAAGAAACGCTACTATTCGGAGGTCTATCGTGCTCCACTCACAGACCATGGAGTCGGCTCATGGGAGCTTCTGGGGCATCTCCCTCGTCCCTGCGCCTATGCAGGTATGGATATCGTAGCCCTTGCCCCCGACTCTGTGTATGTAACTCTGCATGGTGGTGAGACACCCACAGGTGATACCCCCGAGAAGGTATGGCTGTGGGTAGAGGGCGATAGCGTACAGATGCCTCGCCAACACGAGATATTAGAGAGATTTGGACCTATCGAGCATGAGGCTCTACAGCCCCATAGTGGTGTCGCTGTAGCCTATCGGCCAGAGACGGCCGAGAGCTTCCTCGTAGGAGGGCGACGCGACGGCAAGCTAAGTACACAGACTACCGTGTATGGTAGGTATTGCGATTATGAGACACTCGATCCTTACCCTGGCGACCCTCGCCTCAAGGTCGTGGCTTGGGCTACGCTTCATCACCTCTACATGATAGGGAGTGTGGCTAGGAGCCAGGGGGCAGACACGGCTTGCCTAGAGCTTGCAGGCTACCGCTGGTCGGACGAGCACCAACGCTGGGATACCTTGCCTCTCCCCACAGATATGGAGGGAGCTACGCTCGGTGGGGGCTATGCTATGCCTATGCCCAATGGAGCATATCTGCTACTTGGTGGGGTCAATGGCGACAAATTTCTCCCTGCTGTACAGCGTGGGCAACAGATCGCATGGGCCAAGGCTGCAGGCGATACACTACGTGCCGACTCGCTAATACGTGAGCAGAATGCCTATCTAGAGCATCCTATCGAGTGGTACCGCTTCAATCCTCGCGCTTGGCTCTTCGACCCTGCGACCGAGCAGTGGAGCCTATGGGGCGAGCATCCAGATCTAGCTCGTGCCGATGCCATCTACATCCCCTATCAGGGAGGAGTGCTCGTGATCGGAGGAGAGCTCAAGCCAGGTGTGCGTGCTACAAAGATCTGCCTAGTAAGACCTACTAAGCAACAATAGCCTACAATCTAGAAAGATATATAGAACAAACTGACAATGGTAATAGGATACCTCAATGACTCGGCTCGCTACGAGAGCCTACACCCTGCATTCAAGCAGGTCTTTGACTACATCAAAGGGCACAACCTCCTCGAGGCTCCTCTCGAGCGCATCACGCTCGATGGCGACAAGCTCTACATCAATAATGTAGAGCCTGCCCTCGTCTCCCAAGACAAGCAACCGCTTGAGGCTCATCGCGAGTACCTCGATATCCACGTGCTACTCGCTGGGGAGGAGCGGATCGGTTGGCGTCCGCTCGACGACTGTGGCACGCCGAGCCGTGAGTATAGTGAGGAGGGCGACTATATGCTCTTCGACTGCCCTGCATCAAGCTATGTCGATCTTCAGGTAGGGCAGTTCGCTATCGTATGGCCCGAGGATGCTCATGCACCCATCATCGGCACCGAGGGCGACAAGGTGCGCAAGCTAGTCGTCAAGGCTCTGATAGAGTATTAGCCATAGCCTCCCCTCCCAAGCAGAAGCGGTAGACCCTCATCAGAGGATCTACCGCTTCTGCTTGGGTATACGATTGGATTACTATATGTTAGCGCATATCTTTGAGCATCTTCTGTAGCTCTTGGCGAGCTAGGAAGATACGGCTCTTGACTGTGCCGAGAGGGATGCTGAGCGTCTCGGCGATCTCATGATACTTGTATCCTGCTACATACATCGAGAATGGCTCCTTGAGCGTATCGCTGAGCGATGCTATCGCGGCATTGATCTCCTTGATGTCCATCGAACCCTCTGGAGTGTTCTCTCCACCTTCGCTAGGCAGGTGCACGTTGTAGGTATCGACGTTGAGATCAAGGACACTCTGTGTGCGAACGAGCTTGTGATAGTTGTTGATGAAGATATTGCGCATGATGGTGAGCACCCATCCCTTGAAGTTGACGTTGTCGACAAACTTCTCGCGGTTGCTGAGCACCTTGAGCGTCGTGTCCTGCATCAGATCCTCAGCATCCATCTCGTCTGCCGTTAGCGTCCGAGCGAAGCTCTTCATATAGTCTTGCATCCCTATGAGGTTCTGCATAAACTGGGTTGCATTCATATCTTGCATCTTGTTATTGAGTTCGACAAATCGTATCAACAAGGATCTTACCTTATCTGTTCACAAAGGTAAACAAATATCATGGCTCTAGCAAAAGATATTGTCTATCTATTGATAGTAATTATCTATTGAGGGTGAAAACTCTATAACCACTCATCCCGTTTGTATGCTACTCACCCTCATGGCGAGACCTATCGAAGCGAGAGTTTCACAAATGCCGTCTAATATGTACCTTTGTGGAGCCGAACTAGAGGTACAGCCTCGCGAGGCATATCTATAAGCAAACGATTACAAATATTATATCTCAACAATGGGAAGAGCTTTTGAATATCGCAAGGCGCGCAAGATGAAGCGCTGGGGCAACATGGCTCGTGTCTTCACGAAGCTAGGTAAGGAAATCACGATCGCGGTAAAGTCGGGAGGCCCCGATCCCGAGACCAATCCTCGCCTGCGCGTACTGATGCAGACGGCCAAGAAGGAGAACATGCCCAAGGACAACGTGGAGCGTGCTATCAAGAAGGCTAGTAGCAAGGATTTCACCGACTACAAGGAGATGAACTACGAGGGCTACGGACCCTATGGTATCGCTATCTTCGTAGAGACAGCCACTGACAATACGACACGTACCGTAGCCAACGTGCGTAGCTACTTCAACAAGCATGGTGGCTCTCTTGGTACTACTGGTAGCCTAGAGTTCCTCTTCGACCACAAGTGTATCTTCCACATCACCAAGCGCGAGGATATGGATATAGAGAGCCTAGAGCTAGAGCTAATCGACTACGGTGTGGATGAGCTCGAGGAGGATGACAACGAGATCGTACTCTATGGCGAGTTCTCGCAGAATGCTGCTATACAAGGCTACCTCGAGCAGGCGGGCTACGAGATCACTTCGGCCGAGTTTGTTCGCCTTCCCAACGACTACAAGGATGTTACTCCCGAGCAACGCGAACAGCTACAGAAGCTCATCGACAAGCTAGAGGATGATGAGGACGTTCAGAACGTCTTCACCAACATGAAGGACGAGAACGAGGATTAGCCTTAGCCCTCTCTCCGACTGCCTAGGGGCAGAGCTCAAGCCTAAGCCGAGCTCTGCCCCTAGCCTTATTTCATTGTGCCCATTAGAGATGCTATAGACATAGAGGGTGAGCCTCTATCGATGGTCGTGTCTAGATAAGAGCCTTGTACTGGCTAAATGCTCTCGTAGCCTCATCTACTAATTACATCGATGTTTTTGGGTAAAAAGTTCGATATTTCTGTGGCACGATACACTAGAACGCATTGAGGGGTGAAGAGCTAGGTGGGCGTTGTGGATCCCTGCATTATGTTGTACCTTTGTAGGGACTAATGTGGTATGACCAAATCGGACAACAAACTATACAAAAAGAAATGAGCAAGATTAAGATCGTAGGGCAGGCACTGCCCGACATGCCCTGGGAAGACCGCCCTGCTGGTAGCCGTGAGGTGATGTGGCGCTACTCACAGAACCCTATCATCCCTCGCGACCTGCTACCCACCTCCAACAGCATCTTCAATAGTGCCGTGGTACGCTTTGGCGAAGGCTATGCTGGCGTATTCCGCTGCGATGACACCAATCGCCGTATGCGCTTGCACGTAGGTTTTAGCGATGATGCGATCAACTGGCGTATCAATCCCGAGCCTCTCAAGTTTGAGTGCAATATCCCCGAGGTAGGCGAGTGGGTATATGGCTACGACCCTCGTGTGGTCTTCATCGAAGACCGCTACTATGTAACGTGGTGCAATGGCTATCATGGCCCTACGATAGGGGTGGCTTATACGTTCGACTTCAAGACGTTTCATCAACTCGAGAATGCTTTCCTGCCTTTCAACCGCAATGGTGTTCTCTTCCCCAAGAAGATCAATGGCAACTTCGCTATGCTATCACGTCCCAGCGACAATGGGCATACACCCTTTGGCGACATCTTCTACAGCGAGTCGCCCGAGCTAGAGTATTGGGGGCGCCATCGCCATGTGATGAGCCCTGCACCCTTTGAAGATAGTGCTTGGCAGTGCACCAAGATAGGTGCTGGTCCTATCCCCATCGAGACGAGCGAGGGCTGGCTACTCATCTACCATGGTGTACTCAATAGCTGCAATGGCTTCGTCTATGCCTTCGGGTCAGCTATTCTCGACCTCCAAGAGCCTTGGAAGGTTAAGTTCCGTTCGGGTCCTTACCTTATCTCGCCTCGTGAGACCTACGAATGTATGGGCGATGTACCCAATGTTACCTTCCCTTGTGCTGCTCTACACGATGCAGAGACAGGGCGTATCGCAGTCTACTACGGCTGTGCCGATACGGTAACAGGTCTTGCTTTCGGCTATATCGACGAGATCGTAGAGTTTACCAAGCAGCATTCTATTATCTAGGGCATTCTTCGTCTACACGATCGGCCTGTTGCGGTGGTATTGTACCAAGCAACAGGCCGATTTCTTTGACTTAGGACTTGTGCAAGTAGAAAATTTTCTCTCAACACACTATATATATATGCTTGTATAGCATAGTCTTGCAGTTGAAATTGAAAAATAAGTGAAAAATTTTTCGTCTAGGCTATTGTGTATTCAAAATAATGTTCTACCTTTGTGGTGTGTGTTTTTCATGGTATTAGATTTAAGGTTAACGAAAAAGATTGCTCGTCGGGAGACGAGCAATTTTTGCATTTATAGGGTTCGCTCTCGAAGCGACCATGAAAACCTGGAGATTTAACCCCCGAGGAGGTAGGAGCGAGTGAGATGTATGTACTGGCTAGTATAGGTGCCGTTGTCGAGGCGTATCGTTAGGTGATGGTACTGGGTAGGTATATAGATGGAGCTTAGACTCAGCGGTCGTAGGCAGGCGAGATAGCGTATAGGCACCTCTGGCATTGAGTAGACGAGGCATAGATGCTCGATATATAGCAGAGATTGGGTAGCATATAGGCGTACATCATCTAGGCGATCGTGAGGGAAGACAAGGCATAGACAGCCATGAGGCTCCACTAGGCTAGAGGCTCTGCTGATGAGGCTGTATAGCCCCAGCCCCTGCGCCTCCTCTTGGCGTGCTAGCCATCGGCTACGTGTAGGGCTAGAGATCCCCGAGGTATGGTAATAGGGTGGATTGCTGATGATGAGGTCATAGCGAGTGCTCGTGTCTAGGCTCAGAAAGCTCTGCTCTAGCACCGAGATTTGGTGTGCAAAGGGCGAGGAGGCTACGTTGTGGCATGCATCTATCAGAGCACCTGCCTCTATGTCTACTCCTAGCACCGTGGCCGAGGGATACCTCTGCGCCAGCATGAGGGCAAGGATGCCTGTCCCTGTGCCGACGTCGAGGATGCGTCGCACGGGAGATAAATCCAGACTAGCTACCCACGCCCCGAGCAGTATGGCATCAGTGCCTACCTTCATCGCTGTGTGTGCCTGTCGTACAGTGAACTGCTGTAAGCGAAAGTCGAGGCTACCCATTGGGAGAGGCTAGTCGTTCGCGCTGTAGTCGTTCGCCGTGGCGTATGCGCCATTCGGCAGGATACAGATTGTTGGTCCGATTGCCTAGATGCTTGGCGAAGCCTAGGGCGATGCCTTGATAGCACACGAGTTTGATGCCTTGGGTGTAGGTAGGATCTAGCACAATGGCCTCACGACTTAGATAAGGGATGAGCTGCTCATCGGTGAGCTCTACTTGGTCGAAAGCATCGGGTGCGAGCTCTGTCGATAGGGCTAAGGCATGATGAGGTATGAGGCTCTTGCCCTTAATCATCCCGATAGGGATACCAGCCGATAGTATCGGGATCCTTAAGTCCTGTAGCATACTGAGTAGTGGAAGCATGGTACTAGGGTAGGCGATGACGTTGTCCCCTCCGCGCTCCCAGCTGTAGCTCTCGGGGTGTACGATCCAGCCTCGCATCTGCTCAGGGATGGCCTGGCGCGCAGACGGAGGCGTACGCCTACCTTTGGAGGAGCGTGTAGTACCCTCGCCATGCTTGCGTAGTACTGCCATGAACAACCCCTCCCCCTTGGCTCGATGAGGCATCATACGATAGCAGGGGAAGGGAGCGAAAGGAGATCGCCATACCTCGCTGGGCAGGTCGTCAAGAGATATAGGGGAGGCCCCTAGGGTATCGATGATGTAGGCAACAACGTCCTCG
>JBHACB010000040.1:0-24407 GCA_041854325.1 Porphyromonas sp. | reverse complement strand
CTCTGCATCTAGGCGTAACGGAGGCTGGCGAGGGCGAAGATGGTCGTATCAAGAGTGCTGTCGGTATAGGTTCGCTCCTCATGGATGGCATTGGCGATACCATACGCGTCTCCCTAAGCGAAGAGCCCGAGTACGAGATCCCCGTCGCTCAGGCTCTAGTAGACTATATAGGCTCTCGCACTCCCCTGCCCCTAGAGGCTCTAGCCGATGCCCCCGACTGGAGAGAGTACTATACCCTAGCTCAGGGAGCTAGGCGATCGACCCGTCAGATAGCCAATATCGGGGGCCATAGTCTCCCTGCCGTGCTTCTCGATGCCAGCCTAGCCTCACAGGTGGTAGGGCTCGAGCTACAGCCCGACTATCTCATAGGAGCACAGGGCCTCACCCTACCCGACACTACCCCACTGGCAAGTGTAGAGTACATCCGCCTAACGCATCGCCAGCTCTCGATAGAGTGCCTACGGCACATCGCCTCCAGCCCCGAGAGCATTATCGTAGCCGACACCGAGGGTGACTACCCTGTGGCTGAGTGGCGTCTCATGCTTACTCGTCTGCGACGTCATGGTATCGACAACCCGATAGTGCTAGCACACACCTATACCTCTCCCGATGTGGAGAGCTTCCGCCTCCAGGCTGCAGCCGATCTAGGTACCATCCTGCTCGATGGCTGGGGCAATGGTCTGTGCCTATCGGCACCCAACGTACCTACCGAGGAGCTCATCAAGACGCAGCTAGGTATCCTACAGGCTACACGTCTACGCATGAGCAAGACCGAATTCATCAGTTGCCCTGGCTGTGGACGTACGCTCTACAATCTACAGGAGACTATAGCTCGCGTCAAGTCTGCCACCTCCCACCTCAAGGGGCTCAAGATCGGTATCATGGGCTGTGTCGTCAATGGGCCAGGAGAGATGGCCGATGCCGACTATGGTTATGTAGGCGCAGCCCCTGGCAAGATAGACCTATACAAGGGTCAAGAGTGCATACGCCGTGGCGTGGATCAGGCAGAGGCTGTCGATCAGCTTATCGATCTCATCAGGAGCGAAGGCGACTGGCAGGAGCCTTAGCCACACCTCTACACCTATCTCAGTAATAGTATCCTCTATGATTATTAAGGTCATCAATCGCTCACACCATGCTCTCCCTCAGTATGCTACCGAGGCATCGGCAGGTATGGATCTTAGGGCGAACCTATGTGAGCCCCTCACTCTGCATCCTCTCGAGCGAGCCTTAGTCCCCACAGGGCTCTTCATCGAGCTACCAGTGGGCTATGAGGCGCAGGTGCGCCCTCGATCGGGGCTTGCTCTCAAACATGGACTGACAGTACTCAACAGCCCAGGGACTATCGATGCCGACTATCGCGGTGAGGTGTGCGTCGTGCTCATCAACCTCTCTAGCGAGCCCTTCGTCATCAACGATGGCGAACGCATCGCCCAGATGGTCATTGCTCAGCATGCTCACGCCTGCTGGCAGGAGGTCGAGCTCCTCGAGGAGACTGTCCGTGGCTCTGGTGGCTTCGGCCACACGGGTCGCTAGCTCCGCCCATTGATAGTATGCGCTTCGGTGTCTGATCGGCATCCATCTATTGGGGTCATCTTCAAGAGATAAGACAGACCTCTATCAAACGGACTAGCCCCGCTATTGATCTTGGGATCAATAGCGGGGCTAGTCCGTTGGGGGTTAGTTGCGAGATCTAATCCAGGCCTTGATAAAGCCTGTACCATAGCCCCATAGCTGGATGAAACTAGCTGGTACTGCCCACACAGCAGCCTCGAGCAGACCAGTTTGGCGCCATGCGTCAAAGAAGAGCACGAGCGCATAGACCACAAAGGGAAGCATCCCTACGACTGAGAGGATAGCAAGCACAGAGACCACAGTAAAGCAAGCAGGGAGATAGTGTACCATACGTGTACTCCCTGGGTGCCTACGCTCTAGCTCTATGCGAGCCTCGCCAGAGTGATGAACTTGCCAAAAGAACTTTGCGAGGTCGATACGCCGCTTGTGGTAGACAAAAGCTTCGGGAAAGAGGCATACCTTGGCCCCTCGCTCAATGAGTCTGAGGCTAAAGTCTATATCTTCGCCATAGCGCATCGTTTCGTCAAAGCCCCCTAGCTCGTGGAAGAGAGATCTGCGCACGCCCATGTTGTAGGTACGAGGCTTGAATTGCTCCATCGTATTGGCTCGTCCTCCACGAATGCCTCCTGTAGTGAATATACTCGTCATAGCATAGCTCACAGCATGCTGCATCGGGCTAAAGTCGGGTGCTGCAGCATCGGGACCACCGAAGGCATCTGCTTGGCTTGTGGCAAGCTGTTGGTCTACCGCCGAGAGATAACCAGCTGGCAATACAACATCAGAATCCAAGATAATCAGATACTCGCCACGTGCATAGCGAGCACCTATGTTGCGTGCCCGGCTAGGGCCTCCATTGGGAGTAGCGACATACTCAACGCTAGGGAGTGCCGTGCGATACTTGTCGATGATGTGCGCGCTAGGGCGCGATGAGCCATCCTCTACGATGATGAGTTCGTAGTCGTAATAGGCTTGGGCGACAAGGCTAGCGAGGAGCTCATCAAGCTCCTCGGGCCTATTGTACACGGGGACGATGATACTTAGCATAGGTGCTACTTGAGGCTCCATTCGGCCCCATCCTTGGTGTCCTTGATCACGAAGCCTAGGGCTGTGAGTTCGTCGCGGATACGATCGCTTGTCGTCCAGTCTTTGTTGGCTTTGGCCGTGGCACGGAGCGATAGCAAGAGATCGACAGCTCCACTAAACGCCTGGTGCGCTACCGAGTCGCTAGCACGATCATCCACAAGGCCGAGGAGGTCAAAGAGGAATAAGCGGTACACACGCCTAAGCTCATCAAGGTCGGTAGCCGTGAGAGTTGCCAGCCCATTGTGTACGCTATTGATGATACGAGAGGCTTCAAAGAGCTCTGCGATCACCATAGGGCTATTGAGGTCATCATTGAGTGCCTCATAGCATCGGGGGGCTATTTGCTCGATACCTACAGATGAGGCTTCACTGGCCTTGAGCCCATCAAGGAGAGCAGCGGCATCGAGAAGGCGCATCAGCCCCTTCTCAGCAGCCTGTAGCGCGTCGTTGGAGAAGTCCACCGTGCTACGATAATGCGCTCCTAGGATGAAAAAGCGTATCACCATAGGGCTATAAGCACGCTCGAGCTTGGCATGATTGCCGGCAAAGAACTCATCGAGAGTGATGAAGTTGCCAAGGCTCTTGCCCATCTTCTTGCCCTCGATGGTGATCATATTGTTGTGCATCCAGTAGCGCACCATCGCGTGCCCGTGCTGAGAGGCTACGGCCTGGGCTATCTCGCACTCATGGTGTGGGAAGACGAGATCCATACCCCCACCATGTATGTCGAACGACTCGCCTAGGTACTTGCGCCCCATAGCCGTGCACTCGGCATGCCATCCTGGGAACCCCTCGCCCCAAGGGCTACGCCAGCGCATGATGTGCTCGGGCTGGGCTTTCTTCCAGAGGGCAAAGTCAAGGGGGAAACGCTTCTCGCTAACGCCATCGAGGTCTCGCGTAGTATGCTGCATATCATCAATATGGCGTCCGCTGAGCTTACCATAGCCATAGACCTCATCATACTTGCGCACATCGAAGTACACTGAGCCTTCGCTCACATAGGCAAAGCCCGCCTCTAGGATACGCTCAGTAAGCTCTATCTGCTCGAGGATATGACCCGAGGCCATGGGCTCGATACTGGGAGGCAGTACGCCGAGGCGCTCCATAGCCTTGTGGTAGCGCGTGAGGTAGTACTGCACTACTTCCATAGGCTCCACCTGCTCTAGGCGAGCTTTCTTGGCAATCTTGTCTTCGCCCTCGTCTGCATCGTGCTCGAGGTGACCGACGTCAGTGATGTTGCGCACATAGCGCACTCGATAGCCTAGATGCGTCAGATAACGAAAGAGGAGGTCGAAAGTAATGGCAGGGCGTGCATGCCCTAGGTGTGCATCGCCATAGACCGTAGGGCCACAGACATAGAGACCTACGTGTGGCTCTTGGTTGGGGACGAAGCGCTCTTTGTCTCTCGAGAGCGTGTTGTAGATATGCAGAGGATGGTCCATATTCGCAAATTGTATTTGACACAAAGGTACGAAAATACTATGGATCCAACGGCAGAAGGCCACCGCCCCTCTGGGGGCAGTGGCCTTCGCTGTCTCTAGATGCCCTAGGGGGCACCTTATACTACTTAACCTTAGCTACGATAGCCTTGAAAGCCTCGGGGTGATTAACGGCTAGGTCAGCGAGCACCTTGCGGTTGATCTCGATACCAGCAGCGTGCAGAGCACCCATTAGGCGAGAATACGACATGCCCTCTAGGCGTGCAGCAGCATTGATACGCTGGATCCATAGAGCGCGGAAGCTACGCTTCTTGTTCTTGCGGTCGCGGTAAGCGTACGTCAGACCCTTCTCCCAAGTGTTCTTGGCTACGGTCCAGACGTTCTTGCGAGCACCGTAGTACCCACGAGTGAGCTTCAGAATTCTCTTTCTTTTGGCACGTGAAGCTACGTGATTGACTGATCTTGGCATAATGTTGATTGTTTGTGATTGGTAGCGGATACCCACCCTAAAGGCGGTACCTCTTGATGGCTGACCTCTCTGTTACTTAAAATCGGTGATAAACTCGTCTTCGATGAAGATTACTTGAGGCGGAGGAGCTCCTTCACTTCCTTAACGTCTACGCTGGCCACGAGACCGAAGTGAGTGAGGTGACGCTTCTGCTTCTTCGTCTTCTTCGTCAGGATATGACGCTTGAAGGCGTGCTTACGCTTGATCTTACCTGACCCAGTGAGAGCAAATCTCTTCTTAGCACTGGAGTTAGTCTTTTGTTTAGGCATTTCTTTGTTCTATTTGTTAGTTTTACAACGTTGTCCACACTACCCACGCAGCCTATGCGCGGCAGTTGGTTTTACTTTACTCTGTCGGGGGAGGGCCTTAGTCCTCCGTCTCGGGAGCATCATCGCTTTGGGCAACCTCCTTGGGCGACTTCTTGGGGGCTCCTGCCTTCTTGGGGGCGAGCATGATGGTCATACGCTTACCCTCGAGTACAGGCATACTCTCTACCTTGCCATAGTCTTCGAGGTCGTTGGCAAAGCGTAGCAGTAGTACCTCTCCCTGCTCCTTGAAGACGATCGAGCGACCGCGGAAGAACACATAGGCCTTGACCTTAGCTCCCTCACCGAGAAAACTCTTGGCATGCTTGAGCTTGAAGTTGTAGTCGTGGTCATCGGTCTGAGGCCCGAAGCGGATCTCCTTGACTACGACCTTGACGGCCTTGGCCTTTTGCTCCTTCTGATGCTTCTTCTGCTGATAGATAAACTTCTGATAGTCTACAACTCGGCACACGGGCGGATTGACGTTGGGAGAAATCTCCACTAGGTCTAGCTCCTGCTGGTTGGCGATACGCTGAGCTTCTTGGATCGTGTAGACGCCTTGCTCTACGTTGTCCCCTACCAGTCGTACCTCCTTGGATCGGATCTCTTGGTTGGTACGATACTGAAACTTCAATTTGTTGTCTACTGCCATTCAGTAAGTGTAATAAGACTTGAGGCTGGGCCTCTTGCCGATTGTTGAGTTGTATCTTTATTGTTTACTATTCAGTTTCTTCTGCCTGCCAAGCATTGAGCTGCGCATGCACCTCTTGCTCGGTAAGCGTTGCAAAGTTAGCAATTTTTAGAGAACCAGCATCACCTACCCCTTGTTTTCTTACGCTAACTTCACCATTCTCGGCCTCTTTCTCTCCGACGATAAGCATGTAAGGAATGCGCTTGAGCTCGTTGTCGCGTATCTTACGCCCAATCTTCTCGTTGCGATCGTCCACCTGCACTCGTATGTCGTGGGCATTGAGCTGAGTAGCTACACTATAGGCATAGTCGTTGTACTTCTCGCTGATGGGCAAGATCACGACTTGGTCGGGCGTGAGCCACAGTGGGAACTTACCCGCCGTGTGCTCGATGAGCACAGCCACAAAGCGCTCCATGGATCCGAAGGGGGCTCGATGGATCATGACAGGGCGGTGCTTCTTGTTGTCCTCGCCGGTGTACTCGAGCTCGAAACGCTCGGGGAGGTTGTAGTCCACCTGTATCGTGCCGAGCTGCCATCTGCGTCCGAGAGCGTCCTTGACCATGAAGTCGAGCTTGGGGCCATAGAATGCAGCCTCACCATACTCAATGACGGCTGGTAACCCCTTCTCTTGGCAAGCCTCGATAATAGCCTGCTCGGCACGCTCCCAGTTCTCCTCGCTACCGATGTACTTGTCGCGATTGACCTTATCGCGCAGGGAGATCTGTGCCTCAAAGTTTTCAAAATCAAGTGCCTTGAAGATAATGAAGATAATATCCATCACCTTGATAAACTCATCCTTGATCTGATCGGGACGACAGAATAGATGTGCATCGTCCTGCGTGAAGCCACGCACGCGAGTTAGGCCATGAAGCTCACCGCTCTGTTCGTAGCGATATACCGTACCAAACTCTGCCAAGCGTAGAGGCAGGTCGCGATACGAGTGAGGCGACAAGGTCTTGTAAATCTCGCAGTGGTGGGGGCAGTTCATCGGCTTGAGCATAAACTCCTCGCCCTCCTGTGGAGTAGTAATGGGGCGAAAGGAGTCAGCACCATACTTGGCCCAGTGCCCAGAGGTGATATACAGCTGCTTGCTACCGATGTGAGGGGTCATGACCTGCTGGTAACCAAACTTCTTCTGTATCTGCTTGAGAAACTCCTCTAGGCGCAGGCGTAGCTGAGTGCCTCGAGGTAGCCACAAGGGCAATCCCGAGCCGACATTCTGCGAGAAAGCAAAGAGCTGTAGCTCCTTACCTATCTTGCGATGGTCTCGCTTCTTAGCCTCCTCAAGCATCAGCAGATACTCATCGAGCATCTTTTTCTTGGGAAAGGTGATACCATATATACGTGTGAGCTGCTTGCGCTTCTCATCACCACGCCAATAGGCTCCAGCCACGCTCAGGAGCTTGATCGACTTGATATAGCTTGTATTGGGCAGATGTGGACCCCGGCAGAGATCAGTGAAGTTGCCCTGTGTATAGGTGGTGATCGTGCCATCTGCGAGGTCTGTGATCAGCTCCACCTTGTATTCGTCTTGCTTGGCCTCGAAGTAGCGCAGTACCTCGGCCTTGGTGATAGCACGGCGTACGATGGGGCTCTTCTCTGCGGCCAGCTCCATCATCTTCTTCTCGATAGCAGGGAGATCAGCGTCTTTGATACTAACGCCCTCGCCTGGATCGACATCGTAGTAGAAGCCATTCTCGATCGAGGGCCCGATACCGAACTTGGTACCAGGATAGAGGGCTTCGATAGCCTCAGCCATTAGGTGTGCACTAGAGTGCCAATAAGCATGGCGCCCCTCAGGGTCATCCCACTTGAAGAGGCGTATAGAGGCATCCTGAGTGATCGGGCGCATAAGGTCCCACGTCTCGCCATTGACACCTACGGCGAGCACATCCTGCTGTAGACGACTGCTGATACTACCAGCAATATCCCAGCCAGTTACGCCAGGTTCGTACTGGCGCACGTTTCCATCTGGAAAGGTGATATTAATCATCTTGTCAAATATGATAAAGTGATGCCGACCCATACAAGCGGATCGGCTTACAGCACACAAAGATAACAAAAACATGCAATACTCACACGCCTCTATTCACATTGTAGCAGGGTCATAAGTAGCGGACGGATCGCCTATGCTGAGATCACCTTGGTAGATGATACACAGGATCGCTCTAGTCGATATTCAATCTTCGCCTCTGTCGATATTCAATGTTGGTCTTCGTCGATATTGAATGCGCACCTTACACTTAACGAGAGGCGTATCCATTCGCTGATATGTGAATGGTTCTGTATATAGAGGCTGTGGTAGATATGGCGTATCTTTGTGGGGTGTATCGCTGGCGAAGGGCCTCCTTCGAGTGAGCTGATACACACAGCTAGAGACAGTTGAGATGACAAAAGACTATCAATATCCATATCTCGAAGGCCTCAACGAGGCCCAACGTGCAGCCGTCGTCTACGATGATGGTCCCGTAATGGTCATTGCCGGTGCTGGTAGTGGCAAGACGCGTGTACTCGTCTACAAGCTCCTTCATCTGCTTCATCAAGGCTATGCTCCCAGCAAACTGATGGCCCTCACCTTCACCAACAAGGCTGCTCGCGAGATGCGCAGTCGTATGGAGCTCCTCGTAGGCGGAGCGGCACGACACATCAGAATGGGTACTTTCCATGCTATATTCCTCCGCATTCTGCGCATGCATGCAGAGCGCCTAGGATATACCTCCAGCTTCACTGTGTACAGCTCTACGGATAGCAAGAGCAGGGTGAAAGCCATCATCAAGCTCATGAACCTAGATGATAGCGTCTATAAGCCCAACGTGGTGCACAGCCGTATATCCTCGGCCAAGAACCGCCTCCTAACCCCCGAAGCCTACCGAGCCAATAGCGACCTCATACAAGCGGATGTGCGGGCTAACATGCCTCGTATTGCCGATATATACATGCGGTACATGTACGAGCTACGGCAGAGCAACGCCATGGACTTTGACGACCTGCTGATGCAGACGAGTATCCTCTTTCGTGATCATCCCGATGTACTTACCTATTGGCAGGAGCAAATTGATTACCTACTCATAGACGAGTATCAAGATACCAACTTCGCCCAATACATGATAGCGCGTCAGCTAATGCAGACCAAGGGTGCGATCTTCGTAGTGGGCGATGACGCACAGAGCATTTACTCCTTCAGGGGCGCCAATCTCGACAATATGCTGAGCTTTGGCCAGACCTTCCAAGGTGCCAAGACCTTCAAGCTCGAGCAGAACTATCGCTCCTCACAAACCATAGTACAAGCGGCTGGTGGACTCATCGCTCACAATGAGTACCAGATCCACAAGGAAGTCTTCTCTCTAGGGGAGATTGGTGAGCCCATAGAGGTGCATGAGGCCTTCACGGGTGAGCTAGAGGCAAGCTGGGTGTGCAAGTCGATAGAGGGAGCTAGGCTACGTGAGTCGATAGGCTACGACAGCTTTGCCGTGCTCTACCGCACCAATGCTCAGAGCCGTACGCTGGAGCAGGCATTTCGTCGGCATGGCATTCCTTTTAGGATATGGGGCGGACGGTCGTTCTTTGATCACAAAGAGATCATGGATGTAATGGCCTATATGCGCCTCGTAGTCAATGCCCAAGATGAAGAGGCTATGCTTCGCATCATCAATTACCCCAAGCGAGGTATAGGCGATACCACTATCCTGCGTGTACGTCATCGAGCTAGCGAGCTAGGCCTAGGTATCGCACAGGTCATCAGCGATCCACTAGGCTATCAGGTGGAGGTATCCAAGGGAACAGCAGCCAAGCTGATAGCTTTCGCGGAGCTCCTAGGTGAGATGCGCGAGAGAGCCGAGGCAGAAGGCGATCTATATGAGCTCGTTCAGTGGATCATCGGGCGTAGTGGTATACTCATCGATCTATCGAGTGACAAGACCCTAGAGGGTAAAACACGTATGGAGAACGTCAAGGAGCTACTCTCTGGTATCGAAGAGTATATACAGAATAGCCGAGAGATGGATAGCGTGCCTTCCTTGGGCGCATACCTAAGCGAGGTAGCTCTAATGACCGACCAAGACAAAGAAGAGGATGGCTCGCCCTGCGTTACACTCATGACGATACATGCGTCCAAGGGGCTCGAGTTTGCCCACGTCTTCATCGTGGGTCTCGAGGAGCTACTCTTCCCCTCAGCTATGAGCAACCAAGGGCGCGACCTCGAGGAGGAGCGTCGCCTGTTCTATGTCGCTATTACACGTGCTGAGAAGACCTGCCACATAGGCTATGCTCGCGAACGCTTCCGCAATGGCAAGCTCGATATAGCTCGTCCTAGCCGTTTCCTCCGAGAGCTACCACAGCACCTCTTGCAGCGGACAGGATCGCTGGGAGCCCCTTGGCCAAGCCTCTACCAAGGAGAACGAAGCTCCATATCCGCTCGTGGCAACGACCTCCCTCGTAGCTTTGACAAGGGGCAAAACTTCCTACCTACAGACGAGCCTAGAGGCCGACGTGTACATGTAGGGCGCAGGCTAGGTGGTGATGCAGCCGAGCCTGTAGAGACTCATACACGCCTTGGAGATCTTGTAGTGTCGGGACGTGTCCTACACAAACGATTTGGCGAAGGAGAGATACTCAGCCTAGAGGGCTCGGGGCAAGAGGCCAAGGCTGTAGTGCGCTTCGACACAGGTGAGACGAAGGTACTGCTCCTGCGCTTCGCACACCTAGAGCCTATCGACTAAAGCCTTACGATACAATAGCCCCCGAGCAGGCACCGACCTGCTCGGGGGCTATTAGCGATTAAGGACATGGTAGACTAAAACCTCAATGCCATACCAACACCATATGCCCAATAGGCTTCATCTCCACTATGCCCAGTGGCTAACTGTAGCATGAGGTCAAAGCGCCGTGATAGATGGACACGATATTGGAAGCCTAGCTCGCATGTCAGCAAGACGGGGGCGTAGGAGTGCACATAGTGCTTGTGGTTGACGAACGATAACCCTACAAGCGGACGAAGCTCGAAGTTTTGCCGTGCCCCTACGGGTAGTGAGAAGAGGCCACCAACCTCCACCCCGATGTATTCAGCCAGCCCTTCTGTGTAAGGCTCCACAAAGTCGCCATTAATACCTGGATTGAGGATCCCAGAGCTACTATACCGGAAATACTCACTGCGATATGTGGCACGTGCCGACAGTCCAAGGTTCTTGGAGAAAAGATAGCCTGCATCGATGAAATTAAGACGAGCCCCCAAACCATCGCCAAAGACTAAGGCGCACGAGCTACCAATGTAGAGGCGACGTTTGCGGAAGTAGCCCGGAGTCTTCTTCTCCTGCTGACGGGCCTTGCGAGCCTGCCGTCGTAGCTCTTGGTCGGAGTGGCAGGAGGCCGGAGGCTCTGCACAGAGGATGTGGTCTGTCGTGTCGCTGAGGACAGAGGGTAGTGCGCTTGCTCCTCTCTCGTAGGCCTCTGTACTAGCAGAGGCTACTGCCCCTACACAGAGGGCTAGGAGCATCGTGAATAGTGGTCTAGATATTTGCATACGGATATTGATGATGATAACATTTGTATCTACAATGACAACTATAGCACGAATAAATCCTTGCATCTAGATGACAAAAAAAACAATGAGCTGTATCAAAATGACACATTTGACACAGCTCACTGCCAAAGCTCCAATATCGTAGCTACAGGGCTATCTCGCCGTAGAGATCGAAAACCTCGGCAGAAGTAATGCGAACAGGATAAAAGTCTCCAATGCTAAGCTCTCGATCCTCTGGAGCGCGTATCAGCACCTCCTGATCCACCTCGGGCGAGTCGTATTCGGTACGTCCGATATAGTAGTCACCCTCACGCCTATCTATGATGGTACGCAGGATATGGCCAATCTTGCTCTCGTTGAGCTCCATGACTATCCTCTCCTGTACATGCATCAGACGATCTAGGCGCTCTTGCTTGACCTCAAGGGGTATGTCGTCTTGATACTTCTCATGGGCATACGTACCCTCCTCGTGCGAGTAGACGAAGGCCCCCAAGCGATCGAAACGCACCTGACGCACGAAGTCGAGAAGCTCTTCAAAGTCTTGCTCTGTCTCCCCTGGATGACCTACCATTAGGGTGGTGCGAAGATGAATGCCAGGCACCTCTCGACGCATTAGCTCTAGTAGCTCGTAGGTCTCGGCCTTGGTCGTACCTCGACGCATCTGACGGAGCATAGGGTCACTGATATGCTGTAGGGCTATATCGAGATAGGCGCATACATTAGAGCGTTCACGCATCACACGCAATAGATCCGTGGGGAAAGCATTGGGATAGGCATAGTGCAGTCTGATCCACTCAAGCCCCTCGAGGTCCGATAGTCGTTCTACTAGCTCTGGTAGGCGGTGCTCCTTGTAGAGGTCGAGCCCATAGTAAGTGAGATCCTGGGCGATGAGCTGTATCTCGCGTACACCTCCAGCGACGAGTTGCCTCGCCTCGGCCACTATATCCTCTATGGGACGTGATATATGCTTACCCGTAATAAGAGGAATAGCGCAGTACGAGCAAGTACGGTTGCATCCCTCCGAGATCTTGAGATAGGTGTAGTGTGGAGGTGTCGTGAGGCTCCGATTACCACCTAGGGGATCATTGTAGTATGCTTTGCCTAGGTCGCTGATAAGCTTCTTCCAGTTGAACTTGCCATAGTAGCCGTCCACCTCGGGGATCTCGGCCTTGAGCTCGTCCATGAAACGCTCCGTGAGGCATCCCATAACGAAGACCTGCCCCACCTTACCTCGCTTCTTGCTCTCGACGATCTCTAGGATCATGTTGATAGACTCCTGCTGAGCATCAGCGATAAAACCACAGGTATTGATGACGACGATCTCACCGTCGACGTCTTCCGAGTTGTGATGCACCGTGTAGCCGTTAGCTAGAAACTGGCGTATCAGATGCTCGCTGTCCATTAGGTTCTTGGAGCAGCCGAGCGTTATCATATCTACTTGGTTCTTTCTCATTCGCCGAATAGAGAGTCTACAAATTCTTTCTTACGGAACAGCTGTAGGTCATCAATGCCTTCACCTAATCCGATATACTTGACGGGGATCTTAAACTGATCTGAGATACCGATTACCACCCCTCCCTTGGCAGTGCCGTCAAGCTTGGTAACGGCCAAGGCATTGACTTCGGTGGCGGCTGTAAACTGCTTGGCTTGCTCAAAGGCATTCTGCCCCGTAGAGCCATCAAGGACGAGGAGCACCTCATGGGGGGCATCAGGGACGACTTTCTGCATCACACGCTTGATCTTGCTTAGCTCATTCATGAGCCCGACCTTGTTGTGCAAGCGCCCTGCCGTATCAATGATGACGACGTCGGCACCACTGCTTACTGCAGAGCTGAGCGTGTCGAAAGCCACCGAGGCAGGGTCGGCGTTCATCTGTTGCTTGATAAGCGACACACCTGTACGCTCAGCCCAAATAGCGAGCTGATCGATAGCCGCTGCACGGAAGGTATCACCAGCCCCTAGCACTACCTTGAGCCCAGCCTTAGTGAACTGATGCGCTAGCTTGCCTATCGTTGTAGTCTTGCCCACACCATTGACCCCTACCACCATAATCACGTAGGGCTTGGCTCCCTCGGGCGTAGTGAAGGCATCACCATCTACGACACCATTCTCTGTAAGCAGGGCTGCTATCTCCTCACGCAGTATCTTGGTGAGCTCATCAGTCGTTACATACTTATCGCGCGCCACACGCTCTTGGATGCGACGTATGATCTTGAGCGTTGTCTCTACGCCTACATCCGACGTTACGAGCACATCTTCGAGTTCGTCAAGGACATCGTCATCGACCTTGCTCTTGCCAGCTACAGCTCTTGCTATCTTGGAGAATACGCTCTCCTTGCTCTTACCCAGCCCTTCGTCGAGCTGAGCCTTATCTTCTTTCTTCTTGGTGAAAAAGCTAAATATTCCCATTGTATGCTATGTGGTTAGTCCATTCTACTCTTGTAGTCCTCGTAACTATATTCGCGAAGCATCTCTAGCGTGCCATCGGTGCGCAGTAGAGCGATAGAGGGGTGTGGTATGCCATTGAACATCGTCGTCTTGACCGTCGTATAGTGTAGCATATCCTCAAAGATGATACGCTGGCCGATGGATAGAGGTGCATCAAACTCCCAATAGCCGATGAAGTCGCCACTAAGGCAGCTATTACCCCCTATACGATAACTATGCTTCTCGGGGCAATGCTCCTCAACACTACGAGCTCCGCGCACTGCGGGCTGATAGGGCATTTCTAGGCAGTCGGGCATGTGGCAGGTAAAGCTCACATCCACTATCGCAGTACTAATACCATGATGGCATACAAGGTCTATTACTGTAGCCTCCAAAAAGCCCGTTTGCCAGCCGAAGGCACTACCAGGCTCCAGAATAAGGTGTAGGTGAGGATGTCGTGCCTTAAAGGCTTTGAGTACAGCTATCAAGTGATCGACATCATACTCGCGGTGGGTCATCAGATGCCCTCCCCCCATGTTAAGCCATTTAGCCTCCGCTAGGGCTTTGGCAAAGCGAGTCTCAATGATAGAGAGAGCCTCCTCTAGGTGATGCGAACGGCCCTCACATAATACATGAAAGTGTAGCCCCTCGATACCCTCTGGGAGGCGTTCGCCGAGCTCATCGGCCGTTATCCCAAAGCGCGAACCAGGGGCACAGGGATTGTATAGATCAGTCTCCACGACAGAGTACTCGGGATTGATACGCAAGCCATACGACACACTCTCGCCTCGGTGCATGAGCGGACGCATGTGCTCTAGCTGACTAAGCGAGTTGAAGGTGATGTGGCTACTCAGACGCTGTATCTCCTCAAAGTTGTCTCTCGTGTACCCAGGACTAAAAGTATGTACTGAAGCTCCCATCTCTTCGTATCCGAGCCGTGCCTCATAGATAGAACTAGCAGTGCTAGCAGTGATGTACTCGCGAAAGATTGGGAAAGTCTTCCACAGGGCATAGGCCTTGAATGCTAGTATAATCTCTACATCAGCTTGGTCGGCAACACGCCGTATCTGCTCTAGATTGCGTCTTAGTAGACGTTCCTCTAGGACGTAGCATGGGGAGGGTATCTGATTGCTCATATTCTTCTTATCATCATATCCAATAATCGCACAAAGATAGCAAAATAAAGCCTTGCTGCCTCCCACTCACCTACTCTTCCAGGGCTAACGCATTACTCTTATAAGTGGGATTAAGTCGTCGCTAGAGAAGCTTGAGCTTCAAGAGAGCATCGTGAGCACTGACGCCATAGGGACACGAAGGATCATGGATATCATACTGAAGGTTAATCTCCTCATTATACAAAGGTTGGGAGAACACACGGAGTCGTCTATACCAAGAGCACAAAAGTTCTTAGCTGGACTAAACCCCGAGCTAATAGCTCCATTCGAATTTTAATGCGTCAGCCCTAACTTTCACGCTAGGGCTGACGCATTTTTCCCCTAGGGTGAACGAGGCGTTCGCCCTAGGGCTACCACCTCGTTCACCCTAGGCTTTTTGAGCTAGCCCACGATAAGACTATTGGACACGAGGAGCTAAAGGATCAAAATGCGTATTGTTAGGATAATGATCGCTACGAAGCTAACCATACTTCCTAGCGCGTCATCCCTGCTGCTCACACCTCAGTCTGTTTGAGGGAGGCGAGGAACCTCTTGAGAAAGTATAGTCCAAAGGGTCGCATCAAGGCTTTGGATGCATTGACTTACCTTTATGATCCGCGAACGATGTCGCACTCTAAAAGAAGGGGAAGGTTGGTTGGATATATGTCAGACGCCTCGACTTGGTGCGAGATTGCTTAATTGACAGCCCTATAAGTCGTACAGGATGGGCTAGGTCTACACGTGCTAGTAGCTCTCGGCCTATCAATTTGACTTCCTCAAAGCTTACCAGTGGGTAGGCCAACGTACGGCTACGCGAACGAACTCTAAAGTCAGCATACTTGACCTTGAGCGTAAGCGTATTGCCTTCGAAATGCTTGCTCTCAAGCCTCTCGAGCAACTCCTGCGCCAGATCGTCAAGGACGCCAAACAAGATCTCTCGATCGCAGGTATCAGCCTTCAATGTCACTTCAGTACCTATCGATTGTCGCTCGTAGTGCGCTACGACGGGTCTCAAGTCCACACCGAAGGCATTCTGATAGAGCTCTAGGCCGCGGCGTCCAAAGTAGTGCACCAAGGCTTCCGCTCCCATTGACCTAAGGTCGAGCCCAGTCTTGATGCCCAGTTCGTGCATACGCACGAGGGTTGCTCTACCCACCCCAAAGAAACGCTCTATAGGGAGCTGTGCTACGAAGGCTTCCCCCTCACTAGGTCTGATAACATAGAGCCCGTCTGGCTTGCGATAGTCCGAGGCGATCTTGGCTAAGAATTTATTGTACGACACCCCTGCGGAGGCCGTGAGGCCTGTCTGCTCCTTGATCTTGTTCTTGATCTCTTGAGCTATCTGTGTGGCCGTCATAGTGCCTCGATAGCAGGTTGTAACATCAAGAAATGCTTCGTCGAGAGATAATGGCTCTACAAGGTCGGTGTACTCTCTGAATATCTGCATGATCTGTCGAGACACCTGGCCATACACCTCGAAGCGTGGTAGGGCGAAGACCAAATGCGGGCATAGGCGCATAGCCGTCAGGGCTGGCATTGCTGAGCGCACACCATATCGCCTAGCTTCATAGCTGGCTGCAGCAATGACGCTACGTGGCGTAGGGCTACCCACAGCAAGGGGGCGCCCTTGCCACTCGGGGTGGTCTCTCTGCTCTATCGAGGCAAAGAACGCATCCATATCTATGTGTATGATCTTACGCTGATCCATCTCTCACTCACAGGACGAAAAAACCATTGATATTCGTATCAATGGCTCCCAAATAGCGAAGGGGCTTGTCGCCCCTTATCTCAGTGATTGGGCTGGGATTCGAACCCAGGACCGATAGCTTAGAAGGCTATTGCTCTATCCAGCTGAGCTACCCAACCAACACTCTTTCGGGGGACAAAGGTAAGCAAAATCTCCCTTTGAGACAAGACTACGAAGCCCCCTAGCAAAGAACACCTAGACGTAAACAACGAAGAGCGTAGCTATCAGCAAGCTACGCTCTTCGTATAAGTACTATTGGAGTATCTGTATGTGCCTAGAACTCCGCTACACGCGGAGTACGAGGGAAGGGGATCACATCGCGGATATTGGTCATCCCTGTTACGAAGAGCAATAGTCGCTCAAAGCCCAAGCCAAAGCCTGAGTGTGGAGCAGTACCATAGCGGCGTGTATCCATATACCACCAGATGTCCTTGTCGGGCACACCCATCTCCTCAGCGCGTGCCTTGAGCTTGTCGTAGTCCGACTCACGCTCCGATCCACCGATGATCTCCCCGATCTTGGGGAAGAGGACATCCATGCCACGCACAGTCTTACCATCATCGTTGAGCTTCATATAGAAGCTCTTGATCTCCTTGGGATAATCCGTTACGATCACGGGTGTCTGACAGTGCTCCTCCACAAGATAGCGCTCGTGCTCGCTACTCATATCAGCTCCCCAGTAGATGGGAAACTCAAACTTGCGCCCTGCCTTGACAGCCTCCTCAAGAATAGCAATGCACTGCGTATAGGTAACACGCTCGAAGGGCTTGGCCAGTACGAAGTTGAGTCGATCGATCAGCTCCTTGTCGTAGTGCTCGCAAAGGAAGTCGATGTCGTCGCGACAACGATCGAGTGCCCAGCGCACACAGTGCTTGATAAAGTCCTCGGCCAGATCCATATTTTCCTCGATCTCTAGGAAGGCCACCTCAGGCTCTATCATCCAAAACTCGGCTAGATGTCGAGGCGTGTTGGAGTTTTCGGCACGGAACGTAGGGCCAAACGTGTAGATAGCCCCTAGAGCCATAGCTGCAAGCTCCCCCTCTAGCTGCCCCGACACTGTGAGAGATGTAGGGCGGGCGAAGAAGTCCTGGGAATAGTCCACTGCACCATCCTCTGTTCGAGGGATATTATTCATATCAAGCGTTGTTACCTGGAACATCTGCCCAGCTCCCTCACAGTCGCTACCCGTGATAATAGGAGCATGAAAGTAGAAGAAACCACGCTCGTGGAAGTATGTATGGATCGCTATCGACATCTCGTGGCGTATGCGGTATATTGCTCCAAAGGTATTGGTGCGTGGGCGCAGGTGAGCGATCTCACGCAGGAACTCGAGCGAGTGCCCCTTCTTCTGTAGAGGGTAGGTCTCGGGATCGGCCTCTCCTAGCACGACGATATCACTGGCCTGTACTTCTACAGCCTGCCCTTTGCCCTGTGAGGCTACGAGCTCACCGATTACGCTTAGGCTAGCTCCTGTCGAGACTCTAGAGAGTAGCTCTGCAGGAAAGCGATCGTTGTCGGCAACGATCTGTATATTGTGAATGGTGGACCCGTCATTGAGGGCGATGAAGCTTACCGCTTTGTTGCCTCGGCGGGTACGCACCCACCCCTTGACGTTCACAGTCTGCCCTACGAGGTGCCCTCGGAGCAGGTCGATGATTTTAGTCCTTTTCATTACTTGGTCTCCTTAGTATATCTGTTGTGTTTATGTTTTACTCAAACGCCCCCATACGCAGGTTATTTACCTCCTGCTCATTGAGATAACGCCAACGCCCACGAGGCAAGTTTTTCTTCGTAAGACCAGCGAAGTACACGCGGTCGAGCTTGATTACCTTGTAGCCCAAATGCTCGAAGATGCGACGTACGATACGGTTGCGCCCTGAGTGGATCTCGATACCCACTTGGCTAAGGTCATCATCCTTGACGTAGCTAAGGGCATCGGCATGTATCTCACCATCCTCGAGCTCTATACCATCAGCGATACGTTGCATATCCTCCATAGCTACGGGCTTATCAAGCCACACATGGTAGATCTTCTTCTTCATGAAGGATGGATGCGTGAGCTTGGAGGCAAGGTCGCCATCATTGGTGATGAGCAGTACTCCTGTCGTATGCCTGTCAAGGCGACCTACGGGATAGATACGCTCGGGGCAAGCATTTTTGACGAGATCCATCACTGTAAGGCGGCACTCGGGGTCGTCGGAGGTAGTAACGCAATTCTTAGGTTTGTTGAGCAGGACGTACACCTTGCTCTCGGTCTCCACACGCTTGCCGGCATACTCGACGATGTCAACAGGGTGTACACGCGTGCCAAGCTCAGTTACTACTACACCATTGACCGTAACCTCGCCCCTCTGAATGAGAGCATCGGCTTCACGGCGCGAACAGATACCCGAGTTGGCGATGAACTTGTTGAGGCGGATCTCCGTCTCTGGTGCCAATATCTCCTTGTACTTTACTGGCTCGGGAGGTAGTGGCAGGCGCTTGGGCTTAGGCCCTTTCTTCTGTGGCTTACCACCGCCGTGTTGCTTGGGCTTGTTGTATCGAGGAGGTTGAGGCCCATCAGGGTTGTACTGACGCTGTGGACGCTCAGTCCTATTGTAGTTGTAGTCGAAGTTGCCTTCTGCTCGCTGAGTCTGATAACGCTCAGCAAACTCTGAGCGACTGCGCTGCTCGCCCTCATCACTATGACGAGGTTGGCGAGGCTGCTGATAACCTGGGTATTCGTCCTTGTATCCCGTAGAACGTTCGGGAAAGCGATTGCCAAAGCGCTTGGTACCTAGCCCCGACTGAGAGGCCTCTACCATGCTGGTCGTTACACGTACACGCTTGCGCTTACCAGGGGTAGACGCATCGCTAGGTCTCGACATGTGTGTCCCATCTACGCTAGCCACTGGAACTCGCTTGGGGCGTGCACTAGCCTCGGGTGTAGAGGCAGGCTGCAGATCTTTTTCTTCTTGGCTCATTGTTCCTAGAGTGATCATTGAGTAACCTCTCGGTTACGTTGGTTAATTTATTCGATTGTTATGTTCCAAATCTCTTTTCGTGATACAAAGATAACCATTATTCTCGTTCGATACAACAATCTCCCCACAGCTACCACCGCCACAGCATACGCCTCACGACTGTATCGTCATCGAGCATCTACATAATAGTCTAGGGCGACTATAGAGGGCAAGCACTCTGCTATCACAGATACTATTCGTGGTCGCTAGAGGCACTCAGAGCCACCAGCGACCACGATCATCTCTCTCCTTCCATGGACTGTGCTTAGACTTTAGAGCCTAGCATCTTGCGTGGAGAAAGGCACTAGCCAACTAGCCAGTGTGGCAAGTTCTACATAGAGGCCTTACGCAGTACGTAGAGGGGAGCCACAGCACCATCAGCGTTGAGGAACTGTAGTGAATCGCCCTGTACAAGCGCACGACGCTCTGGGCCGTCTGACACCAGTATGAGTGTATCGCCACTCACACGATATGTACCCTGAGTCTTGAGAGACTGGCCCTTGGCCTTGCCCTCGGCTGGTACTTGCTCTTCGGCAAAGGTATTGTCGGCACGCAGGTCGAGTGTCGTAGCGAACGATACTGCATCGTCAGCTGCAGGGAACGATCCCTGATACAGGCCCACATAGCTGGGTGTAGCTACCTGCTCTACGGGCATCTCTGCCGTAGTGGCTACAGAGTCGGCCGTCTCAGCGGTCTTACTGTTGCCCGTACAGGCAACGAAAGTGAGTGCTACAAAAGGTAGCACGAAAAACTTCTTCATCATGTCGTGATTGAATTTTGTTATTATTATTAATAAAGAACACTTTACTTAGCTGTAGCACTTGTGTAGTAGACGATCTTGCCTGCCTGCACAAGAGCCTCGTTGGATAGGCGGTAGACACCCCTAAGCTCCCTAGCTCCCACCTTGAGGCGATGAAAGTAGGTGTCTCCCTCGTCCCCCTGTCTCTCAATAACGAGTTTGCTCTGCTTATAGTATCGAGGGTCGAGATGTATCGTTACACGCGGGAAAGTGGGGGTCGTCAGTGCATAGCTCATATCACCAGGGCAGTCGGGATAGAAGCCCAGCATCGTGTATATAGCCCATGCACTCATCGTCCCCGTGTCATCGTTGCCAGGAATGCCGTTGAGGGCATTGTGATAGACCGAAGCAAGGAGGTCTTTGGTGATCCGCTGAGTACGCCATGCCTCCTTAGGGAAATATGTAAAGAGGAAGGGATAGGCGATGTCAGGCTCGTTGGCAGGGTCGTAGTTGCCTTTGTCGAAGACGCTCTGGAGCTTGTCTACAAAGCGTCGTTCACCTCCCATTAGGCGGGCAAGGCCTTTGATGTCGTGGGGGACGAAGAAGGAGTAGTTCCATGAATTGCCCTCATGAAAGCCTGGGTTAGGCTCGAAGTCACGCCCCAGCACGGGGTCAAAAGGCGAGAGGAACTTGCCATCGGGCGTAATAGGGCGTAGTAGCCCGTACTCCTTGTCGTAGTAGTGTTTGTAGCCAAGAGCACGACGCTCGAAGCGCTTCGCATCGGCCTCTCGTCCTATAGATCGAGCAAACTGGGCGAGGTTCCAATCGGCAATATAATATTCGAGAGAGTTGGACACCGAGTGGTCAAACTTCTGCCTTAGAGGAATGTAACCACGCTCCACATAGTCGTCTATATCGGGGCGCAGATAGTTGGCCTTACCAGAGGTAGTAGCCCCCTTGAGCATAGCCTCGTAGGCAAGCTCAGGATCAAAGTCGCGTAAGCCTCTCTGCCATGTATCATTGATCACCGTAATAGCCGGATCGCCCGACATAGTGAGCGTCTCACGTCCGTAGAGCTCCCACTTGGGTAGCCAACCACTCTCTCGATACATATCGAGCATCGTGCGAACCATATCAAGCTGCATATCGGGGTAGAGCAACGAGAGCAAGGGATGTACATTGCGATAAGTATCCCAAAGCGAATAGACGGTGTAGCGACGCCCCTCGGTCTTGCCCGTCTGTAAGCTAGTCATCATGGGATACTCGCCATTGACATCTTGGAGAATATTGGGATGGATAAGCAGGTGATAGAGGGCTGTGTAGAAGATCGTACGCTGATCGGGAGTCCCTCCCTCTATCTCAATGCGGCCTAGTGCTTGCTCCCACTTGGACTCAGCTTCACGGCGTACACGGGCAAAGTCGAGGCTAGGCTGTTCGGTATCGAGATTGAGCAGAGCATTCTCTGCACTCACGAACGACACTCCCGTCTGCACATAGACGACTTCCCCTGGCTGGAGCTCGTAGCTCATCCACACACCGATCTCATTGCCACTCATCTCTCTACGATAGGAGCGATAGATCTTGTGGCGTCCGTGGTCATGGTCCCACTCGGCCTCGGTACCATGCATGGGGGGCTGCTTCTTCCAGTAGCCACTCTCGGGAGCACGTCTACTAACGCGCACAGCAAAATATTGGTTGAAGACAGCCTGGGGATTGTAGCAAAACGTTCCCATTAGTTTACTCCCCACTAGTGTGGAGTCGTTGAGGAAGCGCACTGTAGCTCCACTCTCGTTCGTAAGTCCTTGCCCTAGGTTGAGTAGGATATTGCCCCTACCTCCAGCCTCGAATGTAAAGGCCGCTATCGAGGTTCGCTCGGTAGCAGATACCTCGGCCTTGATACGATGTTTGTCGAGGTAGGCTGTATAATACCCTGGGCGAGCCTCTTCTCGACTTACCGTAGTACCATAGCTGTTGTGATCCACCTCTAGTGCTCCGCTTGTCGCCATGAGGAGCAGGCTCCCCAGCTCGGGACATCCGACTCCGCTGAGGTTCACTTGGCTAAAGCCCGTAAGGAACTTGTTGTCGGCTGAGTAGGGTGTGCTCCACCAGCGAGAGTCTTTCTCCCATTTGTTGAGCTCGCCTCCTCCCATGACGTTAAATGGGGTGATGCTCATCAGCCCGTTGGGGACGACAGCTCCAGGGTTGGTCGTGCCGAAGTTGCTCGTACCGATGAAGGGATTGACCTCATCCACTATCCTACGTTGCTGTGCCACGAGGCCAAGGTTACTTGCCAGCATTAGGCCTAGGGCTACGAGTCTAGGGCGTATTGTTGTATTCATCTATAAATCTGTATAGTCTTGTAAACTGTCTGTATGGCCAAGCGCGTATAGCCTCACAGCTCTTTGTTGTCTCTATCGCCGAAGATAGCAGACCCTATACGCACGAGCGTGGCTCCATGCGCCATAGCGAGGTCGTAGTCGCCACTCATACCCATAGAGAGCTCACAGAAGGCCTCTGGTTCCACTAGGCTACCACCATGTTTGATCTGCTCAAAGAGCTGTGCGACGAGCTCAAACTCGCGCTCTATCTGCCCTCGATCCTCGGTATAGCTCGCCATCGCCATAAGCCCAGAGAGTCTGACGCCCTCATACTCCTCGTGATGCCTATAGATATGCTCTATGACATCGTGGAGTTCATCGGGCGCGAAGCCGCTCTTGCTATCTTCCTCGGCTATGTGCACCTCTAGTAGCACAGGGATACGCCTCTGGCACTTGAGTGCCTGCTTGTTGATCTCCTCGAGTAGGCGCAAGCTATCGACGCTCTCAATCATCTGTACGAAGGGAGCGATATACTTAACCTTGTTGGTCTGCAAAGGGCCTATAAAGTGCCAATTGAGATCGAGGCAGATACCCGACAGCTCCTCCTGCTTGGCTACAAGCTCCTGGACGCGGCTCTCGCCAAAAAGCCTATGACCAGCCTCGTAGGCCTCGACGATGGCCTCCGATGAATGAAATTTGGACACGGCCACTAGGCGAACACCCTCTCTGAGTGTCTGCCTAATGGACTCAATCCGGTCGCCTATACTAAGACTTGGGTTCATACTTGATTACATCCAGTATCTGTGTATCAGCTACCGAGGCTATCTCGTACTCTCCGAGCTGACTCTCCATCTGTTTGACTAGCTCTGCGACGGCATCAGATAGGCTTTCGCTCTTGATAAGCATATTGATGCCGATCTTTTTCTCAGTGGCCGTCTTTTCGTCTATAGTAATCATATTGACGCGTGCACGGTAGAAACGATCGGCCGTCTCTCGCTCATTGAGGAAGAGCTCGGCAAACTTCACTCGCTTGATGTTCGTTACCTCCAGCTCTCCCATGGAGACGAGAGGAGACACCTCGGCGATGATGCGCTCCTCGGCCTCTGTGAAGCTGAGTGCGCTCACGAGATAAAGCTCCGATACCTTCTTCATTCCCATAGCGTCTGCCTGACGTTCATAGGCAACCTTGCATTCAAACCAATAAGACATTACTCAATATTATATTTATTGTATCCGATAATCTTAATTCACATAAAGCACAAAGGGCAGACATCGCCACCCCAATACACCCGCAAAGCTAAGCAAAAAAATTGTTATACTCCCCTACCCACTCTGTCGGTACATCATACACACCCCACCAATGGGCGAGACATCTAGTCCCAATCGGGCATAAAACCTCGAAGAGACATCTGAAGATGAGCTTTGGCCCTGGGGCGGTGATTGGACTTTTCTATACCAACGAGCACGCTTCTGTCGAGCTCTCGGCAGGAGTATCCATTGAGGGCAACCAGTGGAATTGAGATATACAAATATCTCTAGATAAGGACATAAGTATCCACTATAAGGCATATCCATAGTCATATTGATGTAAAACAATATCTTGAATGTACTTCTCATAAAAAATCTTGGTTAAATGGTTAAACGTAAATCTTCTGTGAAAGAAAGGAAACGGTTAAACTCCTCAAAGAGTTTCTGTGGTGTTACCTTTGCATAACGTTCGGTCATACTTACGTTCGTATGTCCCAGCATCTTGCTGACCGTTTCAATAGGAACGCCCTGTTCCAAGGTGATAAGCGTGGCAAAGGTATGCCTTGCAGTATGCGAAGTAAAGGGAAAAGAAATACCGGCCCGTAATCGCAAGGCTTTAAGACAGGACTGATAAGTGGGATATTTGATATGGG
>JBHACB010000039.1:0-40678 GCA_041854325.1 Porphyromonas sp. | reverse complement strand
GCCTTCATCGATATTGAATGCTGATCATGGCCGATACTGAATGGTCGCTCTAGGGGTATTCCTCGAGAGAGGAGATGCACCTTCGATACCACTCTTGACGCACATCCTTATATTTATTACCTTTGTAGGACTAAGCCACAATAAGCATCTTACAACATTATTATGACTACTTTGCGATCTCAACAATCATCACCAAAAGGAGCAGAAAACAAGGCTTTGTGGGGGGTATTCCTCAACTTAGCTCGGCACAACGTCTATACGACGATCAACTACATCAATGCTCAGCTAGACTTACCCCTACTCAGTAGTGATGATGCCATTTGTACTATCAAAGAACGCTGGAAGATGGGGAACAAATCTCAGATACAGAGAGGATGTCTGTATGATCTGATCACCAAGCATTTCCCATTTGTGGCGACTATGGTGCAGGGTGAAGCACAGAGAAAGTACCATCGAAACACCAAGGAGTCGAAAGTTAAGGATACAATGAAGTTAGATCCACTAGTGTGTCAGCTAGTCAAGTTGCTTGAGTGTTTACAGAGCCTGCGCAACTGCTACTCGCATAGCGAACACTCTCAGATAGAAAGCTCGTTGTGGTGCGAGGTAGCTCAGTGTCTCGGCTATGTATTTGAGGCTAACATTCTTCAAGTAAAGCAAGACCATCAAAGCAACGACCAAGTATCTTTCAGTGATTTTGATCATATTGTCCTAAAGGATAGAAAGAGTGCGGTACAGAATGCGTCTAACTATCATTTCTCTTTTACCAATGACGAAGGTCTCCCCTCAGAGCATGGCCTTCTATTTTTTACCTCCCTATTCCTCGCGAAAAGAGATGCTATCTGGATGCAAGGTAAGGTCCGAGGGCTTAAGAACTCGAACGAAAAACGGTGGCAGATGACCAAGGAGGTCTTTTGTCGAAGCCGCATACTACTACCTCGCCCCAAGCTGGAGAGCACCTACACTAGTGATCAGTTACTGCTAGATATGCTTGGAGAGTTGGCACGATGTCCTCGTAGCCTATATGAGCGCCTGAAGGGTGACAAACGAAAGCTTTTTCATTCGGTAGAGCAGTGGGAAGAGGAAGAAGAAAACCCCTTCAAGAATATACTCGTGAGGCATAGCAATCGCTTTCCTTACTTCGCGTTGCGTTACTTTGATTTGGTCGAGGCATTACCTCACATGCGATTTCAGATAGATCTTGGTACATATCATTTTGCCCTGTACCAGAAAACAATAGGTCAGAGTGATGAGATTCGGCATCTCACGAAGAGTTTGTATACTTTCGGTCGCCTACAAGACCTAGACGATGTGCATCAGCCCCATCAGTGGCAACGTATGGTCAGAGAGCTTAAATACTGCGAGACTTCGGACGAGCCCTATATACAGCGTACAAGGGCACACTATCATCTAATGCACAACAAGATTGGGATAAGGATATCAGATGGTGATTCTACGCCACTATGGCCAGCCTTAGACCTAGCTGCTACAGAGCTCAAAGGACGCAAGCCCAAATATGTTCGAAAGCAGAAACACAAAGCTGATGCGTTCCTAAGCGTACACGAGCTACCCCCTATGATGTTCTACTACCTACTCCTGATACATAGACAAGAGGCGAACCCTGGGCAACGAGTAGAGGGTATTATCAAGGGTTTTATTAGGGATATAGGGGAGGTCTATGATGCATTCGAACGAGATGAGATCAAAAGCCTCGATGACCTTGACAGAAAACTAGATGACATAGGGAAGAATATAGATAATAGGAGGCTTCTACGTAAGCATTTCCCTGTGCAGATGCTCGAAATACTGAGCAATAAAGATAGAGATATGAGTGCCAAGGCCAGCCTCAAAATAAAGCGCCTTATAGAGGATACCGATAGGCGTATTGCCAAGATAGAGAAGCAAGCTGACAAAAGAGTGGAGGCTGGGGATTACCGGAGTGAGCAGATGAAGTCAGGACATATTGCGAGTTGGTTGGTGGCGGACTTCATGCGCTTTCGACGAATGATGATCGACAAAGGGCATCCCACAGCGATTAGCCAAGTCAATAGCACTACTTATCAACTCATACAGAGATCTCTTGCCCTGTTCAATGAGAATGAGGATTGCTTGCATAGGTACCTTCGTGAGGCTAATCTCCTAGATACACATCCGTTTTTGAATCAGACGGATATCCTCAATTGCAGACAGCTACAGCTATTCTACAAAGAGTATCTCAAAGCGAGGAAGAGGTATCTTGAAGGGCTAACACCAGCGAATTGGCAAAGCTATCGGCATTGCTTACGCCTAGGGAAATCTCTGAGTGAACACGATAAGACAACCCTCGTCAAGGGCTGGAAACAATGCCTTAACTTGCCTCGAGGGCTGTATACGCAGGCTATCGAAAGCTATCTCGAGAAGCACCCAGAGCTACTAGAGAAACTGAACGATCGTAAAAAGAAATATCCCAAGTATACAGGCGGAATGATCCCTTGGCTTATCCCTGCCTACTACGGGCATATACGTGATATCCATGTACAGAGCTTCTACGACGAAGATATTAATGTCAATAGCGTGAGAGATCCTCGAAAAGGGCAATTCTTGTCTCCACGAGATCGCAAGAAGAAGTGGCATAAGTATCGCAAGACTCTCAGATACGCCACGCTCAAGGATAAGAAGAGCTCGGATAAGATGAAGATGTATCTGCAGTTTAGGGATTGGCAGAGGTGTGAGAAAGAGCTTCGCCAGACTAAAAGTCAAGATCTCTTGCTATGGGATATGTGTCTTCATTTGCTAGAGAAAAAAGAGGCTGTAGGCAAGATGAATGCGCCAGCGCGCCTGGAGCTCAAGCTATCAGAGCTCGGTCAAGAGAGCTCTAAGAGCCGTAATATCCTAAGCGAGATCGTACCCATGAGTCGACAAGTGAGCTGGTATGAAGTAGATGACAAGGGGAGTGTGCTAAGAGACAAGCGTCTAGGTACTATTATAATAGAAGAGCGAAGGAGCAAAGCCCTCAAGCTTGGTAACCTCCGAGCCCTTGTAGATGATCGTAGACTCAATGGTCTACTTTCGTTTATTAATCAAAAGTCGCTCGATACCCTTCCCCTTTGCTACGGCAGCCTAATGCAGGAGTTTGAGTCGTATCAAAGCGTGCGCGTCAAGGCTTGTGAGTTATTCTTGAGCCTAGAGAAGGCGATACTTCGACGGCACGATGATCTGCCTAAAGACAACTTTAGGAAAATGATAGACAAACTTAAGACCAAGGGAGGTTATGATGAGGAGGTTATGAAGGCTATGGACTTGACCATATGTGTACGCAATGCATTCTTTCACAATCAATACCCCATGTACTGTGCAAGCCTATTTGAGGGATTGGAACGCCCTTGCTTAGAGGCACCCAAGATTTGCCAAGAAGGCGATAAAGAAAAAGTTTACTATCCTAGGCTCAACGTTGCCGAGGAGATCTATAGGCTAGTAGATAAAGCTGTCCAAATAATCAATCAATATTGTAAGTATGTGCATTAATACAGAGTTCTGGGTAGATATCGCAAGCCTAGTGATACCTATCTTTGTGGCATATCTAGTTTATCTCTATGCAATCAAGCAGATGCGTGAAGAGAGTGTAGAACGTGTCAAACGCAATCAATATGATGCGAGGCTACGAGCATACCAAAGCGTGTACAAGATACTACGCTATACGACCGATACAGAGAACGAGGATAGTATCATCGTGTGGGAACAGACTGAGAAAAAAAAGCAGTACTACTTTAGGCGATCCAGTATAGAGAGATTTTTGCAAGAGCTCCCTTACGAATACTATGAGTGTGGGCATGGGCTATACCTCTCTACAGATCTTACTAGTCAGCTCTTCAAATACCGAAGTGTTGTCTATGGACTTTGGCTAGCAAGTAAACATATGGATACCGAGAAAGAGCTTTTCCAAAGACCAGAAGTGGCTCTAGAGCTGATCCGCATTCATCACGATCTAACGTACAGGCTGAAGGAAGTTATAAATGATATCCCCAAGCTCTAGGGCATATGTTCAAGTCCCTTGTGACAGGGAGGAGGCAGACTAGAGCTCTTGGGCGATTGGGATGTGGCCATCACTGAGATAGTAATAACTGTGGATGAGTGTAGTATTATGCTGTTTTCCAATATATTGATGTGTATATGGAGATCCCTCTGTGTAGCAGATCTCTCTTAGCATATCAGGGTGAGACTCTTGCAGATTTTTTTGAGTGGAGAGGGGTAGATTGGCACAATTATCCTAACTTTGTCCAAGCGACCTACAGGTACTCTTGGAGAGATGTGTAAACCCTCATAGGTCTGCAAATCAACGCAATATACAACATAACAACTCAAATGCAAACGGATATGGATACCCAGGCAGTACGCGTCATCAAGCGCGACGGAAGTAGTGAGATCTTCAATGGCGACAAGATCTACAGAGCGATAATCAAGGCTTATCGAGCCGCCAATATTCCCGAGGGCGAAGCCGACCTCAAGACTATTATCGAGCGTATACGTCAGGCTGCTGAGGCAAGTCCCGAGCTGGCTATAGCCGTAGAGGAGATCCAAGATGCCGTAGAGCGTGAGCTCATGGCCATAGCTCCCGATATTGCCAAGCGCTACATCATCTACCGAGAGTGGCGCAACGTGGAGCGCGAGAAGCGCACACGCCTCAAGCATACCATGGACGGTATCGTGGCTATCGAAAAGAATGACGTCAACCTCGGCAATGCCAATATGAGTGCCTACACGCCAGCAGGGCAGATGATGACTTTCGCCTCGGAGGTAACGAAAGACTATGCTACCAAGTACCTCCTATCTCCTCGATATTCACGGGCCCATGCCGACGGCGATATTCATATCCATGATCTCGACTATTATCCTACCAAGACGGCGACCTGTGTGCAGTACGATCTCGAGGATCTCTTCGAGCGAGGCTTTCATACCAAGAATGGCAGCATCCGCACCCCACAGAGCATACAGAGCTATGCTACACTCGCTACTATTGTCTTCCAGACCAACCAAAATGAACAGCATGGTGGTCAGTCTATACCTGCATTCGACTTCTTCATGGCGCCAGGAGTGCGTAAAACCTTTCTCAAGCATCTGCGCGATAGGGTAGGCTTCTGTCTCGAGCTGCGAGGTCAGACCTGTAGCCCCGATGCACTAGCGCAGGCGATAGCCCTGTCGGCTGTACAGCTTGCCGATAGCCCTAGCGAGAGCGAACACTTACGCTCTTGCCTTGCTGAGCAGGGCTACGCCCTCGAGGCGAGCGAAGTGGCGACCTGTATGCGCTATGCCTACGAGCGGACACGCAAGGATACCCATCAGGCTATGGAAGGCTTTATCCACAACCTCAATACCATGCATTCGCGCGGAGGCAATCAGGTTGTCTTCAGCTCGATCAACTATGGGACGGATGTCAGCCCAGAGGGGCGTATGGTCATGCAGGAGCTTCTCAAAGCGACCGTCGAGGGGCTAGGCAAGGGCGAGATACCTATCTTCCCGATACAGATCTTTAAGGTCAAGGATGGGGTTAATTTCTCGGAGCGAGACTATAGGCTAGCTATGGAGCATTTCGATGATGCTCTAGCAGGCAAGATCGAGTGGGAGGCTCCCAACTTTGATCTCCTACTGGCCTCATGTCAGACGACGAGCCACGCCCTCTTCCCCAACTTTGTCTTCCTCGATACCGACTACAACAGGCATGAGCTATGGCGCGCCGACGACCCCAAGCGCTATCTCTACGAGGTCGCTACCATGGGGTGCCGTACGCGTGTGTTCGACAATATCAATGGATTGCGTAGTTCGGTGGGGCGAGGCAATCTGTCATTTACCACGATGAACCTTCCCCGCCTCGCTATCCTAGCAATGCAAGACGCCAAAGCTGAGTACCCCTCGGCCGACAAGCACGAGCTACGCCGTGTGGCGATAGACAAGTTCCTCAGCTCGATACGAGGCATGGCTACCCTCATAGCCGACCAGCTCTATGAGCGGTACGAGTATCAGCGTACGGCCCTCGCTCGCCAGTTCCCCTTCATGATGAGCAATGATGTGTGGAAGGGTGGGGGAGCCCTCAAGCCCAACGATGAGGTGGGCGATGTGTGGAAGTCGGGGACACTCGGTATAGGCTTCATCGGAGGGCACAACGCCATGGTCGCTCTCTATGGCGAGGGGCATGGGCACAACGATGATGCCTGGCAGACGCTCTATGAGGCTATCAGCGTGATCAGAGAGGTCGCAGAGGAATATAAGCAACGCTATGGGCTCAACTACTCGGTACTAGCTACACCAGCCGAGGGACTATCGGGCCGGTTCACGCGTATGGATCGTAAGCGCTTTGGTGCTATCACGGGTGTAACGGACCTCGACTACTACGTCAACTCGTTTCATGTCGATGTGCGCGAACCTATCGGTATGTTTGACAAGATCAGGCGTGAAGCCCCGTTCCATGCCCTTACGGGAGGAGGACACATCTCTTATATCGAGCTCGATGGAGAAGCGAAGAAGAATATCAGCGTGATCCTCAAGCTCGTCAAGACGATGAAAGATGAACAGATAGGCTATGGGTCGATCAACCATCCTGTAGATACCTGCCAGGGCTGTGGGTATCGTGGTATTATCTACGACAAATGCCCTGTATGCCAGAGCGACCGCATCGCACGCCTTAGACGCATCACTGGCTACCTGACTGGGAGCCTAGATAGCTGGAATAGTGCCAAGCAAGCCGAGGAGCACGACCGCGTCAAGCATCACTAGCGATGCATCTGCTCAACATATACAAAGAGACCATATCCGATGGCCCTGGGCTACGCTACTCGATCTACCTCGCGGGGTGTCGACATGCTTGCCCAGGATGCCACAATCCACGTAGCTGGGATCCACAGGCTGGTATTCCTCTGACCGATGCCATGATACGAGATATGATCAAGGAGATCAATGCCAATCCTCTCCTTGATGGTATCACCGTGTCGGGGGGGGACCCATTTTATCATCCCGTAGAGCTAACCGCCTTGCTACGCCAGCTCAAGGAGGGCACGGGGAAGGATATATGGTGCTATACGGGCTATACTATTGAGTATATCCTAAGGTACCCCGAGTATAGGGCAGCCCTCGAGTATATCGATACTTTGGTGGATGGCCCCTTTGTACAGGCATTGTTTGACCC
The DNA here is from genome assembly GCA_041854325.1 of Porphyromonas sp. Lineage (GTDB taxonomy): Bacteria > Bacteroidota > Bacteroidia > Bacteroidales > Porphyromonadaceae > Porphyromonas. The sequence continues at coordinate 33,525 of JBHACB010000039.1, read as the reverse complement.
TCGTCTCTCGTGGCGCGGAAGCTCCAACCAGCGTGTCATACACCAGCCCCTATATTTCTGCCCCGAGAGGCCTCCTCTCCACCCCTAATAAGTTGAGAGCTCTTGTTTGATTGAGGAGGAGGTGCTATATTTGCTACACAAGTAGACCCATCAATCTTACATAAACTATGGATAAGAATAGCTCATTACTACGCATCGCTACCCTTTGGGCTCTCGTTGCCGTGTGCTCTTGGCAGAGTATGGCCCTAGGGCTCGATACCCTGTCTCTAGGGCGCACGAGAGTCAAGATCGGAGGGACGCTCCGCTTCAACTACAAGTACGATGCTGGCTCTATCCCCCGCAGTCGCTACGGAGGCCAGTTTGTCTATGATGTATTTCGCCTCAATGTCGATGCTCAGCACGGGTGCTTCAGCCTTGGTGCCGACTATCGTTTCTATGGCGAGGACTCGGGGGGGGCCATGCTTCGCTATGGTTGGCTAGGCTATCGTCTCGGGGACGATCACTTGATTCAGATAGGGCAGGTACCAGTGCCTTTTGGCCTCAGAGGGCTCTCCAATAGCTTCTATCAACATCTCAATTACTATCATGGGCTCGAGGACGATGCTGACCTAGGTGTCTCCTATACCTATGCACGAGGAGGCTGGAGGTTGGCTGGAGCCTTTTTTAAGAATGCGGAGCACTACACCAATGGACCCACGAGTGGCGCACGCTTTGCCTATGATCTAGGGGGAGCCTACAAGGAGACTAATCAGCTCAATCTCTACGTTCACAAGGCTTGGGGCGATCGTCTTAGGCATGAGGTAGGTGTCTCAGGTATGTATGGTGCCCTGTACAATAGAGAGACCTACGAGACTGGTACACGAGTAGCTGGTGCTCTACACTATCGTGGCGAGCTCGCAGGGTGGACGCTCAAGGCCCAATACACGCACTACAGTATCAGAGCCTTTGCCAATGGCACCATGAGCGACTACGTCTTGATGAGTGCCTTCGGAGGCGACCACGACATAGCGCGCTGTGGCTCGCTCTACACCATAGGTCTCTCCTACACTTTACCAGTGCATAGTACATGGCTTCGGGAGCTACACTTCTACAATGACCTAAGCTTCGTAGACAAGCATGTCGATGGGGCTGAGAATAGCTATCAGAACATCACTGGCTGTATGGCTACGCTCGGGCCCGTAATTGCCTACATAGAGTGGATCCAAGCACGCAACCATCCATTCGTCGGAGGCTATCGCTCCACAGCCCTGGGTATGGGGGATACGTATGCCCCCTCGCGTGGTATGCTACGTATCAATATCGGCTATTACTTCTAGATCATAGTTACTATGCCTCTCTTTACTTACGTGTCGATATAAGACAATAAGCCACCGGGGATGTATTCTTGGTGGCTTTTGTACACATCGCGACAAGGGGTGCAAAAAAGCTCATGGCATTTGCTAGTCATTACGTAGTATTTAGTATCTTTGCGTCATTAAGGAATAAAAGTTGGATACTATATCACTAAATTATAAGAATATGGCAAACCAGAAAGAACGGTTATTGACAGAGTTCGCCCCTGTGTCAACGCAGGAGTGGATGGACAAGATCACAGCCGATTTGAAAGGAGCCGACTTTGACAAGAAGTTGGTATGGCGCACGAACGAAGGTTTCAGCGTAAACCCGTTCTATCGTCAGGAAGACATCAAGGGGCTGTCTACACCCCACGTGATGCCTGCGGAGTATCCCTACGTACGCTCTACGCGTATGGACAATGAGTGGCTTATCCGCCAAGACATCAATGTAGTCGATCTTGAGGCTGCCAACGCCAAGGCGCTCGATATCCTAGGCAAGGGGATCACGTCGCTAGGCTTCAAGCTCAAGAAAAATCAGATCAATGTAGAGAGCCTACGTGTGCTACTCAAGGGGATCTATCCCGAGGCTGTAGAGCTCAACTTCGCCTGCTGTGTGTCGGTAGCGACCAAGCTCGCTGAAGTGCTCGCTGAGTACTACAGAGAGGTGGGTGCTGACGTTGCTCAGTGCAAGGGCTCGATTGGTTTCGACCCCTTCAAGAAGCAGCTCGTACGTGGCATCTCCAACACTCAGTGGGTAGAGGCCTGCAAGGCCCTGCTTGAGGCCATCAAGCCTCTGCCTCAGTATCGTGTACTGACGGTCAATGCGCTCAACTTTGCCAATGCAGGTGCATACATCTATCAAGAGCTAGGCTATGCCCTCGCTTGGGGTGCTGAGCTACTTGATAAGCTCACCGATGCTGGCTATTCGGTAGCCGAGGTGGCATCACGCATCAAGTTCGTATTCGGTGTAGGATCCAACTACTTTATGGAGCTTGCTAAGTTTCGTGCTGCTCGCTGGCTATGGGCCGAGATCGTGGGCTCTTATGGCGATGAGTACAAGGGTGAGGCGGCCAAGATCCACCAGCAGGCCGTTACCTCTACTTGGAACAAGACTATCTTTGATGCCCACGTGAACCTACTTCGCACCCAGACCGAAGCCATGTCGGCAACACTCGGTGGGGTAGATTCGCTCACAGTGCTCCCCTTCGACGTTACCTATCAGGAGTCCGATGATTTCTCTGAGCGTATCGCACGCAATCAGCAGCTCCTACTCAAGGAAGAAAGCCACTTCGACAAGGTCATCGACCCCGCTGCTGGCTCATACTATATAGAGTATCTAACCAACTCTATCGCTGGCGAGGCATGGAAGCTCTTCCTCGCTGTGGACGAGGAAGGTGGCTTTGCTAAGGCTGTCGAGGCTGGCTCTGTACAGAAAGCCGTAAACGAGAGCAATAGCAAGCGCCATGCCGCTGTAGCAGCTCGCCGTGAGATCTTCCTTGGCACCAATCAATTCCCCAACTTTACCGAGGTGGCTGCGAGCAAGATCAAGACCAGCCAAGAGGAGCCACATAGCTGTGGCTGTGGAGAGGCAACGATTGAGACGCTCAACTTCGCTCGCGGTGCTAGCGACTTTGAAGACCTCCGCCTAGCTACGGAGCGTAGTGGCAAGGACGTGAAGGTGTTCATGCTCACCATTGGCAACCTCGCTATGCGTCTAGCACGCTCACAGTTCTCGTCCAACTTCTTCGCCTGCGCAGGTTACAAGGTGATCGACAACCTTGGCTTCAAGACCGTACAAGAGGGGGTTGATGCCGCTCTCGCACAGGGTGCCGATATTATCGTGCTCTGCTCTAGCGATGACGAATACGCCGAGTATGCCCCCGAAGCCTACAAGTACCTCGCTGGTCGTGCCCAGTTTGTGGTAGCTGGTGCACCTGCATGTACCGACGACCTCAAGGCGGTAGGTATCGAGCACTTCATCAATGTCAAGAGCAATGTGCTTGAGACCCTCCGTGGCTTCAACAAGGTACTAGGGATTAACTAAAACAAGAAGGAAAGATGAAACCCCAATATAAGAATATAGATATTAAGTCTGCAGGCTTCGCTGGTACCGATGCTGCAGCTTGGGCTAGTAAGCAAGACAATACTTCTCTCTGGCGCACACCCGAGCAGATACTCGTGAAGCCCGTGTATACGGCTGCCGACCTAGAGGGTATGGAGCACCTGGAGTATGCCTCTGGTCTGCCTCCCTTTCTTCGTGGCCCCTATAGCGGTATGTATGCGATGCGCCCCTGGACGATCCGTCAGTATGCTGGGTTCTCTACGGCAGAGGAGTCCAATGCCTTCTATCGCCGCAATCTAGCCTCGGGGCAGAAGGGGCTCTCTGTTGCCTTCGACCTCGCTACGCACCGCGGCTACGATGCCGACCACGATCGAGTGGTAGGGGACGTAGGTAAGGCTGGTGTGTCTATCTGCTCGCTCGAGGATATGAAGGTACTCTTCGATGGTATTCCCCTGAATAAGATGTCTGTGTCTATGACGATGAATGGAGCTGTACTTCCCGTCATGGCTTTCTACATCAATGCTGGTCTAGAGCAGGGTGCACAGCTTGAGGAGATGGCTGGTACGATCCAGAATGACATCCTCAAGGAGTTCATGGTGCGCAACACCTACATCTATCCACCTGAGTTCTCAATGCGTATCATCGCTGACATCTTCGAGTACACATCGCAGAATATGCCTAAGTTCAACTCGATCTCCATCTCTGGCTACCACATGCAGGAAGCTGGTGCTACGGCAGACATCGAGATGGCTTACACGCTGGCAGATGGTCTAGAGTATATCAAGGCTGGTATTGCGGCAGGCATCCCCGTGGACAAGTTCGCTCCTCGTCTGTCGTTCTTCTGGGCTATCGGTATGAACCACTTCATGGAGATCGCCAAGATGCGTGCTGCTCGCTGCCTGTGGGCTAAGATTGTGAAGCAGTTCGATCCACAGAGCGACAAGTCGCTTGCTCTACGTACGCATAGCCAGACCTCGGGCTGGTCGCTCACGGAGCAGGATCCGTTCAACAACGTTGGCCGTACTTGTATAGAGGCTATGGGTGCCGCTCTAGGGCATACGCAGTCGCTACACACCAACGCTCTCGACGAAGCGATCGCTCTACCCACTGACTTCTCGGCCCGTATCGCGCGCAATACGCAGATCTACATTCAGGAAGAGACCCACGTATGTAAGGAGATCGATCCATGGGCTGGCTCATACTACGTAGAGGCTCTTACCGATGAGCTCATGCACAAGGCCTGGGCACATATCCAGGAAGTAGAGAGCATGGGAGGTATGGCCAAGGCTATCGAGACAGGGCTCCCCAAGATGCGTATCGAGGAGGCTGCTGCTCGTACGCAGGCTCGTATCGACTCTCGTCAGCAGGTAATCGTAGGTATCAATAAGTATCGTCTCGAGAAGGAAGACCCTATCGACATCCTTGAGATCGACAACACGGCTGTACGCCTACAGCAAATAGATCGCCTCACTCAGCTCCGTGGTGCTCGCGACGAAGCCAAGGTACAGGAAGCGCTCAAGGCCATCACGCACTGCGTAGAGACGGGCGAGGGCAACCTGCTCGACCTCGCAGTGAAGGCTGCTGCTGTGCGTGCTTCTCTCGGTGAGATCTCTGACGCTTGCGAGACGATCGTAGGGCGTTATAAGGCAATCATTAGAACCATTTCGGGCGTGTATTCATCAGAGTCAGGCGAAGACAAAGACTTCGTTCGTGCCAAGGAATTGGCCAAAAAGTTTGCAGAGAAGGAAGGCCGTCAGCCCCGCATCATGATCGCTAAGATGGGGCAAGACGGGCACGATCGTGGTGCCAAGGTAGTAGCTACGGGCTATGCCGACTGTGGCTTCGACGTGGATATGGGTCCACTCTTCCAGACGCCAGCCGAGTCTGCGCGTCAGGCTGTAGAGAACGACGTACACGTTATGGGTGTGTCTTCACTCGCAGCAGGGCACAAGACGCTCATCCCACAGGTAATCGAGGAGCTCAAGAAGCTCGGTCGCCCCGACATCCTCGTTACGGCTGGTGGCGTTATCCCAGCTCAGGACTATGAGTTCCTCTACAATGCTGGTGTAGCCGCTATCTTCGGCCCTGGTACCCCCGTGGCTTATTCGGCTGCTAAGGTCCTCGAGATCCTCCTTGACGAGGCGCAATAATCTCTTCGCGTCCCCGTAGTAAAAAGTTTTGAGGCCGTGCCATAAACCTAGGTTTATGGCACGGCCTCTTTTGTAGCCCTAGGGTGAGCGATACGGCTCCCCTAGGGCAAACAATGCGTTCACCCTAGGGGAAAAAAATTTTCCTCTAGGGTGTTTGTGTCGATCACCCTAGAGGAAAAAATGGGAAGAGGGTAGCTGGAGCGCGATTAGTGGCTGTGCCCCACACCTCCACTCAGCTTGGCATTGATGAAGAACGCATTCTTGACCGCGATAGAAGCTCCCACAGGAAGCTCCTCTGCTAGCATTATAGCCGTATAGCCAAGCTCAGTAACACCTTTGAAGACCTCAATGCGCCGAAAGACAACCTCATCGCTATGCGTATGCTCACCCATAGCCTCGTGATCGTGCTCGACAACGGCGAAGATGTAAAACTTGCCATCGGCCTCCACAATAGCCTCCGTAGGAATAGCTGGGCTTGTCTCCTTGCCGAGGCTAATGAGGGCCGTGATGTTCATCCCGTCTATTAGACCTGACTTGTCGCCCTCTACCTCGCAATGTACAGCTATCGTCTTACTTTCGTTCTCAAACGATGAGCCAATGCTGTAGACCTTGGCATCATACTCTACAAGTGGGCTATTCGTTTGGGTAAAGTGAATAGTTTGCCCCACCTGTAGCTGAGGCAAATCGCGCTCATAGATGTGCAGGTCGAGATGTAGGGCCCTATTGTCCACTACCTCCATGAGCGTAGTGGTAGCATCGGCATAGGCTCCTATGCTGGTGCGGATAGCACTCACTGTCCCCGAGATGGGGCTCGTAATAGCAATGGTGGAGCGGAGATTGGAGTCGGTGAGCGTAGAGGCTGATATGCCCAATAGGCGAAGCTGTTCGCTCAGAGATGCTCTGCGAGCGCGCAGTGTACGTAGGGAGGCCGTAGCCGCCTGTAGGTTCTTCATTACCCCAGCGCTGCCTGTCTGAAGCTCTTCCTGTCGGCGGAGCTCTTGCTCAGCTTGGATGAGCTGTGCACTCGTAGTGAGATAATCTTCTTGGAGCTGTACAAACTGAGGGTTGGCAATCGTCGCTAACACTTGCCCCTGACGAACCTTATCGCCAACCTGTACGCTGAGCCGATGTACCGTACCCCCATATAGCGAAGTGATAGATGCACGATGACTGGGCGGAACGCGTAGAACGCCATTGGCGCGGACGGTGGCAGTAAGCTCTTTGTGCTCGATATGCCCAAGGCGAATATCTACAGCCTTGAGCTGGTCGGGCAATAGGGCTACGAGCCCTTCATCCTCGGGGTGCTCGGCATGAGTATCCTCTGTGCTCTCGGCAGATGCCTTGGCTGTAGAGCTAGAGCATGCCGATAGGGTTAGGCAGAGGAGGATGGCTAGGCCTGCGATGTAGGCATATACAATAGGTCGCTTCATTGTCTTATCTGTTGAGGTATGAGTGAATGGTGATGATGGTTTGGTTGAGCTGATGGATGCTCTCGAGATAGCTTGCCTCGATCTCTGTGGCCGTCTCTATAGCATATAGATACTCCATGTAGCCGATCTCTCCTGCACGGTAGCTATCCCTAGCCGCAGAGCTCATGGTGCGGGCGTTGGCTAATCCTTCGGAGCGATAATAGTCGTACTGGTAGACAGCTTGACGATACTGCTCGAGGGCCGAGGTGAGGTCGGCAGAGAGCTGTCGGCGTCGTTGCTCGACACTTGCTAGAGCCGCTTGACGCTTGTACTCCCACGAGCGAACTTTAGCAACGGAAGCCCCAATATTGAGTGGTATAGACACTCCTAGGGAGAAGAAGCTGAAGCGCTTGCTAGGGCCGTAGTAGATCTCCTGCCCTCCGATACTGTGGTTGCCGATTAGCGATTGGTTGGTGTATCCTATCGTGAGATCGGGGAGAGCTGAGTGTAGCTCGACCTGTTTGTTGCCTCGTGCTACACCGACCTCGGCACGTAGTACCTCTAGCGAGGGATGATGCTCTAGAGCCGAGGTATCGATCACGGCCTCGAGGCGCATGGGCTGAGGCGTGGGCTCTATGACGAGCCGAGGACTTGCCTCCAAGCCTACGAGTGTCGCTAGGCGTGCATAGGCAGTCGCTAGGTCTGCTTCGTTTTGCTTGAGCAAGATCGCCACCTGTCCTCGCTTGGCTGTGGCAGCTGTCACATCGACCTGGCCGACATCTCCAGCACGATAGCGAACCTGTGCCATGGTGCCAAAGTCGGCATACATGCTATCGAGGCGTGCGATTAGCTGAGCTCGATGCTCGAGGATCTGTATCTGTGAATAGACGAGGCGTAGCTCACTGCGTAGGTCTGTCTGCGCCATAGCTAGGCGCTGTAGGCTGACAAGCTCCTCGGCCTGGGCTAGGCGTCTGCGCGCTCCAAAGAGGGTAGGGAAGGGGATAGACTGCTCGAGCGAGATAGACTGATCTCGCTCTATGCTACTATACTGCCCTAGTTGTCCTGTGATATTGAGCTTGGGTAGATCGTAGACTGCAGGCCTAAGAGTCCTAGTAGCCTTCGCCTCTAGAGCACTGGCCTGCACGCCACCATGCCGCTCGAGACCAAGGCGTACGACCTCCTCGAGGGTAAGGCGTGTGGGCTCCTGAGCTACGGCCATATATGTGCCTGGGAGTAGGATGGCGAAGACAAGGGCTATAATTTTTGTATTCATTGATTTGGCTTTACGTTTGGCGGAGTAGCTCTCGAGCATCATGTACAGCAGGGGTAGCACGATGAGCGTTAGGAGCGTAGCAGTGATAAGCCCTCCGATCACTACTGTGGCTAGTGGCTTCTGCACCTCGGCACCTGAGCTAGTGCTCAGAGCCATAGGTAAGAAGCCGAAGCTAGCCACTAGGGCAGTCATCAGTACAGGGCGTAGGCGTATCCTAGTGCCTTCGCGTACCCGATCGAGGAGGTCTAGCCCCTCGTGGCGCAGATGATTGAAGGTAGAGATCAGCACTATACCATTGAGCACTGCCACACCAAAGAGTGTGATGAACCCTATACCTGCACTGATGCTGAATGGCATATCTCGTACCAGCAGTGCTAGCACTCCTCCTATGGCACTCATTGGTATCGCTGTGAAGATAAGGGCCGACTGACGTAGCGAACCAAAGGTGAAGTACAGCAGCGATAGGATAAGGAAGAGCGATAGTGGTACGGCAAGCATTAGGCGATTGCTGGCTTTCTGTAGGTTCTCAAACTGACCGCCATAGGTGAAGTAGTAGCCTGAGGGGAGCTTGATCTCGGTCTCTAGGCGTGTGCGTATCTCGTCCACTAGGCTCTGCACGTCGCGCCCTGCGACGTTGAAGCCTATGACGACGCGTCGCTTGCCTTCCTCACGGCTAATCTGTGCTGGCCCTAGCTGATAGCTCACCTTGGCAACCTGAAATACAGGTATCTGCCCTGCAGCACTCGGTATCATGAGATCCGCCACATCCTCGATACTACGGCGATGGGCACTATCGAGACGTACTACTAGGTCAAAGCGCCTTTCGTTCTCGAAGACTACGCCCGCCTTGCGCCCTGCAAAGGCAGCACTCAGTACATCGTTGACATCCGACACGCTGAGGCCATAGTTGGCGAGGCGAGTACGGTCGTATTCGACATTGATCTGTGGTAGCCCTTGTATGCGCTCCACTTGGGGGGCTGTGGCTCCCTCGACTGAGGCAATCACGGCACTAACCTTGTCGGCATAGTGCACGAGGGTATCGAGGTTCTCGCCGAAGATCTTGACAGCGACGTCTTGGCGTACACCAGTCATAAGCTCATTGAAGCGCATCTGTATCGGTTGGCTATGCTCGATGAAGACTCCAGGTATTGCCGAGAGCTTCTCGTTGATAGCCTCAGCGAGCTCATCGTATGATCGTCCGCTGGCCCATTCTTCCTGTGGATGTAGTATTACCATTATGTCCGTCCCCTCGGGAGGCATTGGGTCGGTAGGTACCTCGGCCGATCCGGTCTTACCTACGACCATTTTCACTTCATCAAATTCTTTGATAAGTCGAGAGGCATACATCGAGGTCTCCATGCTTTGGCTAAGCGAAGTACCTTGAGGGAGGATGCAGTGAAAGGCAAAGTCGCCCTCACGTAGCTGAGGAATGAACTCTCCCCCCATACGAGAGAAGATCCACAGTGTAGCGAGGAATAGGATGACTGAGCCGCCCACTATCCACCTGCGTAGCTCAATTGCACGCTCTAGGATGGGTGTATAGATGCGTTGTAGACGCTCCATGATGCGATCCGATATCGTCTTACCCTGCATAGGCCTGCCCGATAGGAAAAGGGCGCACATCATAGGGATGTAGGTCAGGGAGAGAATGAGTGCTCCTAGGATAGCAAATCCTACAGTCTGCGCCATCGGTCTGAACATCTTTCCCTCGATGCCCACGAGCGTTAGGATAGGGATGTAGACGATCAGGATGATAATCTCCCCAAAGGCTGCACTGCTACGTATCTTACTGGCCGACTGATAGACCTCGTGATCCATCTCTGCACGACTGAGTGTGTGCATCGACTTGCGCGTAGCTAGGTGATGTAGTGTCGCCTCTACGATGATGACAGCACCGTCTACAATGAGCCCAAAGTCGATCGCCCCGAGGCTCATTAAGTTGGCACTCACCCCAAAGACGTTCATCATACCGAGTGCGAAGAGGAGCGAAAGAGGAATGGCCGATGCTACGATGAGACCAGCGCGCATATTGCCGAGGAAGAGCACCAAAACGAAGATCACGATCAGAGCCCCCTCAATGAGGTTGCGCTCCACAGTGCCAATGGCTCTACCTACTAGCTCTGTGCGGTCGAGGTAGGGCTCTATGATGATGTCCTGAGGTAGAGACTGCTGTATGGTAGGGATCTTGGCCTTAACGCGTTTGACCACCTCGTTGCTATTCTCCCCCTTGAGCATCATCACCACTCCACCGACAGCATCGACCTCGCCATTGTAGCTCAATGCACCATAGCGTACCGCACTACCGAAGCGTACATCGGCAACGTCCTTGATGAGGATTGGAGCCTCGCCCGTGCTATTCTTGACGCTGATATTGCGCACGTCCTCTAGAGAAGTAACGATACCGATACCGCGTATGAAGTAAGCATTGGGTTTCTTGTCGATGTAGGCTCCACCGGTGTTTTGATTATTGCGCTCGAGAGCATCGAATATCTCTGCGATACTCACCCCCATAGCCCTGAGGCGAAAGGGATTGACCGCCACCTCGTATTGCTTGAGTTCGCCACCGAAGCTATTGATCTCAGCCACGCCTGGTGTGCCATTGAGCTGGCGTGCCACGATCCAGTCTTGCATCTCGCGTAGGTCGTGCGAGGTGTACTTGTCTTCGCTCCCTTCCTTGGGCCTGATGATGTACTGATAGACCTCTCCAAGGCCAGTACTGACGGGGGCTAGCTCTGGCTTGCCGACTCCCTCGGGGATATTCTCCTCGGCTTCCTTGAGCTTCTCTGCTATGAGCTGACGAGCGAAGTAGGTATCTACGTCCTCGGCAAATACTACTGTTACGACCGATAGGCCAAAGCGCGAGATACTACGTACCTCCTCAATCCCTGGCAGGTTGGCGATACTCTGCTCTATCGGGAAAGTAACGAGCTGCTCTACCTCCTGCCCTGCCAAGCGAGGACTAGTGGTAATGATTTGTACCTGATTGTTGGTAATATCGGGCACGGCATCGATAGGGAGCTTGGTGGCACTCCATATGCCCCAGCAGATAAGCATGATCGTCAGCATGCCAATGACGAGCTTATTCTTAATGCTAAACTTGATAATACTATCTAGCATACATATATGTTTGATTGGGAATGGATTGTTATATAGAGATAATGTTACCCGATGACAGGTCAGAGACCCTGCGATCAGGCAATGTACTCCATAATGTTTAGGTAAGCAGAGATGCCGACCAAGGCTATGGTGCACCTCCATTTGGAGCTCCTCGGCCTATGAACGCCATAGACTGGTGAGGGCTCAGTGTGTCTCTAGGCTACCTTGGGTGGCGTCCAGATCTTACCCCAGTAGTCGGACATTAAGGGGCTACAGATAGGGACAGATAGCGACTCTGTGCACCGATCCCAGCCCTCGGCCAGTTCTATCATTTGGCCTTGCGCCCTATCGAGCTGTACACCACAGCAACAGCAGTGGCACAGAGGGCTACAACTATCGTGAAGATCACTAGGTAGCTCGGGTACAGAGACGGCCTCCACCCCCATAGCTAGAGGTAGAGGAGCTCTATCTGTACAAGGCATCAAAGCCAAGACTTGTAGATAGATCATCAGTGCTGTAGCAATCCATCTCATCGGGGCAAAGGTAATAGAAAAAGTTTGTCGTACGTCATGCACGCCATCAAAATATCCACCGATGCTAGAAGCTTGATGCAATATGTGCTAGAGGGAGGCCTAGAGCCTCTGACGCAAGGCCTAGGCAGAGGCTAGTGTACACCCTCACCCTCGATCGCTTCGTCGGTAGAGGGAGGGGGAAGGCACGAGAAGATGATCGTGGTAGCACCGAGGGTGAAGACATCGCCCTCGTGCAGGTCGTACCACTCTTTGTCGCCTAGCAATGCCATACCGACGAAAGTCCCTACACGGCTATCGTTGTCAGCGAGCGACCATAGGAGCTTGCCTTTCTTGGAGCGATGTACCTTGATAATGGCGTGGTGGCGGTCCATACTGGGGTCGCCTGTGATGACGGGGATGTCGGTCTTGGTATCCTTGTTGCGACGCCCTATATGGTTGAGTCCTAGGCGTAGAGGGAAGTATTGCTTGTAGCCGAATACATTCTCCAAGACAACGATGTGCCCGTACTGCTCGGTGGGCACCGCGGTATGGGCCTCCGTAGCCTCATGAGAAGACTGTGCCTTGAGTCTAAGACGTATCTGATGCGTACAGCTAGAGCACACTACGGCTACGACCCCCCGCTCGGAGGTGCGTAGCTCAGCTAGCTTGGTATCAGAGAGAATGATAGCCTCATCGCACCTGGGGCAGAATATCTTCTTCATCGCGCCTAGGGTTGCTGAGCCGAGGATAAGATAGACCTATAACGCTTGCCGTCAGTAAGTATCTGATCGGCCTCTGAGACCACCTTGTCGGATCGTATCTCACGCTCTACGATACCACGGCGATAGTAATATCTACCGATGATGCTAGTATTGAGGAAGCGCTCGATGTGTGGGCGCAGGCTCTCGAGGTCGTGCTTGAGATCGGGCTCTAGAGCTGTACGTAGGCTATCCACTAGGTGGCCTACCTTGCCTAGGTAACCCTCGATCTGGGCAATCTCCTTGAGACGCTCGAGCTGCTTGGCACTCTGACGGTCGTAGTCGAACTTCTTGTCCACCAACATCTGCCCAAAGGCCGTATAGTCTGCATCGCTGATGTGGAAGTCGCGAGGTGAGGCGATATGTTTGTGCTTGAGGGTATAGGCCGTTATCCAGTCGAACGTATCGGGGTGGTAGCCGAGATAGTACAGCATAGTGGGCAGAGAGTCGGCCTTGATCTCTACATCGGGCTCTATGCCACCTGCATCGCGCACAGCTCTGCCAGAGGCTGTACGGAAGACCTTCGTTAGACTATCGGGTAGAGCCTTGGCCTGCCGCCCCTGTCGGCTCTCCTTGTAGTCGATACGCTGGATACAGCGCCCACTAGGGATGTAGTATTTGGCCGTGGTGAGCTTGAGGATACCATCGTGCGGTAGCTGTACGGTGGACTGTACCAATCCTTTGCCAAAGCTCTTGCGCCCCACGACGACAGCCCTATCCATATCCTGAAGTGCCCCTGCCACTATCTCGGCCGATGAAGCACTCCCCCCATCTATCAACACCACGACGGGGAGGTCGGGATACAGAGGCTTGGACTTGGTGCGGTACACCGCGTCTTGCTTGAGGTCGGGGCGAGCCTTGGTGCTTACCACTACAGAGCCCTCGGGGACGAAGAGAGCTACTATCTTGACGGCTTCGTCTAGTAGCCCCCCTCCGTTGTCGCGCAGATCGAGTACTAGCCCCTTGATCTGATGACGCTCGGTAAGCTCCTTGAGAGCCTTAGATACCTCACGTGCAGCGGTGTTGGGAAATGAGTTGAGAGCGATGTAGCCATAGCCTCCAGGGGTGAGTCCATAGTAGGGGACAGGGTTGATCACTATCTTGCGACGTACGAACTCTATGCGCCTAGGCTTCTTCTCTCCCATACGCTGTACCAGTACCGAGATCTTGCTATTAGGGGCTCCCTTGAGGGCAGCACTTACTCGCTCGCTCGTACTACGCCGATAGTCCTTGCCGTCGATCTCTAGGATGACGTCGCCAGCCTTGAGCCCTGCTAGTGCAGCAGGCATGCCCTCCATGGGGTCGCTGATGAGCACTGTGCTATCAGGCCTCTGAGATATGAGAGCACCGATACCAGCATACTCGCCCGTGGTAATGAGCTTGAGGTTGTCGTTGTCTTCCTTGGAGTAATACTCGGTATAGGGGTCGAGGCTCTGGAGCATGGCGTCTATACCATGACGGCTGAGACGATCCATGTCCACCGAATCCACGAAGTTGCGCTCGAGGATTGCCATTGAGGCACCCATGATATCGAGAGCCTTAGCAAAGCTCTGTTTGTTGCTAGCCTTGCTTCTCTGAGCCGAGGCCGTTGGGGTTACGAGGGTCGTTATCCCTAGCCCTAGGGCAAGTATATGCTTGATGTACTTCATTGTTCTGAAGGATAATTTGTTTGTTCAATCAAATGCCAGCTCCATTACCTTGGGTCGCTCCTCCGAGAGCTGACCAGCTCGATAGGCGCAGTGCCCATTGACCCAAGTAGCCACGACGCTGTGAGGGAAAGTTGTCCCCTCTAGCGGTGTCCAGCCACAGTGGCTCAGGCTATTGTCGAGCGATACCGTATAGGGCACGTCTGGCGATACTAGTACTATATCGGCATAGTAGCCCGAGCGAATGAAGCCCCTCTGGTGTACACCGAAGAGGCGAGCAGGCATGTGCGCCATACGCTCCACCACGAGCTCTCGCGAGAAGACACCCTCATGGGCTAGGGCGAGCATCGCCATGAGGGAGTGCTGTACTAGTGGGCCACCACTAGCTGCCGAGAGGCATCCGCCCTGCTTTTCGCTCCACAGGTGTGGGGCGTGGTCTGTAGCTACTAGATCGATAAGCCCTGAGCGTACCCCGTGGCGTAGCGCCTCGCGATCGGCTATAGTCTTAACGGCAGGGTTCCACTTGATCTTGTTGCCTAGGTGAGCATAGTCGCCATCGTGGAAGAGTAGATGGTGCACACACACCTCTGCGGTGATACGCTTCTGCTCGAGAGGTATGTCACTGCGAAATAGGGATAGTTCACGCTCCGTCGACACATGCAGTATGTGTAGGCGACTGCCCAGGCGATCGGCTAGCTCTACTGCCTCTGCAGAGGAGCGATAGCAAGCCTCTGCAGACCGAATGAGGGGATGAAACGATACATCAAGACCCTCCATACCATAGATGGCCTTGTAATGCTCTTTGTTGGCCCGTATGATGGCTTCGCTCTCGCAATGCGTGGCGATGATCAGGTCGGTCTCCGAGAAGATACGCTCTAGTGTCTGTTTGTTGTCCACGAGCATATTGCCAGTAGAGCTCCCGAGGAAGAGCTTGAGCCCAGGCACACGATGTCTATCGAGTAGGCGCACCTCATCGGCATTGTCATTGGTCCCTCCAAAGAAGAAGGCATAGTTGGCCCAGCTTGTCTCTGCCCCACGGCGCATCTTGTCTGCCCAAGCCTCGAGTGTCGTCGTCGGAGGATTGGTATTGGGCATATCCATAAAGCTCGTTACACCTCCTGCCACGGCTGCACGACTCTCGCTGGCGATACATGCCTTGTGCGTCAGACCTGGCTCGCGAAAGTGGACTTGGTCGTCGATACAGCCTGGCAGTAGCCACTTACCCTCGCAGGGCTCTATCGTATCGACCTCTACTAGGATCTCGTGAGGTACGGTATCACACCCTTCGTAGATCTCAGCTATGTGTACTCCCTCTACGAGTACAGAGGCCGTATAGCTACGCCCCTCGTTGATGACTAGGGCATTGCGAAACAACGTCTTCATCTCTTGTACTTACCTTTGGGAAATATCCCCTTGAACTTATCTCTACGTAGTGCCCATACCCCGACAAAGCCCTCACCGAAAATAGAGCTACTCATCTTGGATGCCCCTAGTACGCGGTCTTCAAAGGTGATCGGTACCTCTACCACCCTAAAGCCTAGACAGTGGGCCGTATACTTCATCTCTATCTGAAAGGCGTACCCTCTGAAGCGCACACTCTCTAGATCCATGCTCTCTAGCACCTCTCTGCGATAGCATACGAAGCCGGCAGTAGTATCCTTGACTGGGAGGCCTGTGATGAGGCGTACATAGAGCGATGCCCCGTAGCTCATCAGAATGCGCCCTAGGGGCCAATTCTTCACAGCTCCTCCACGTATGTAGCGAGAGCCTACGGACACATCAGCCCCCTCCTGTGCACATGCCTTGTAGAGCTCTAGGAGCTTGGTCGGAGGATGGCTAAAGTCGCAGTCCATCTCGAAGATATACTGATACCCACGCTCTAGTGCCCACTTGAAGCCAGCTATATAGGCTGTGCCAAGGCCCTGCTTGCCTGCTCGCTCTATGAGGTGTAGGCGACCATGGTAGGCGTCGAGTCTGTCCTTGACGATCTGGGCAGTGCCATCGGGGGAGTTGTCGTCTATGATCACGAGATCAAAGGCCTTGGGCAGACCCATGACTGTATCGATCATCGTAGCCACGTTCTCCCGCTCGTTGTAGGTAGGGATCAGAATGATGCTATCGCTATTCATTTACTTATAAGTTCGACAAAATATCCACAAAGATACGCATTCTTTATCATTCGCCCCTCTGCTAGATTTGGTATGTGTAGGGCTAACGCATTTCTCCTCTAGGGTGAACGCCTCGTTCACCCTAGGGGTACCACCTCGTTCACCCTAGGCTTTTTGAGATAGCCATATACGCTACTAGTAGACGGCCTGCGATGGTGCTCCTCTGCAACAGGTAAGAAACTACTTAGCCACGTACGATAAGACGGCTCGAAACTCTGAGAATTTGGTAGGCTAAGAGCGCGCTATTGAGCGTATCGTGGGCGAGACTACCATGTGCTGTTGGGATAATATCACACAGCTACAAAGCCGCCTATATTTTGGTGAGTCATCCCTATTGGTGTACGCCTGCTTTATCCCTAGTAGAGATGGCATCCTCGATATTGCCCCAGCTCGAGCTGCACACATCAATATCCTCGAATACAAGCATTCAATATCGACTACGACCTGCATTCTATAAGCCTGCCAAAGCAATCGTTGTCTCGGAGAGCCTCTTTGTTCTCTTTTGATCCTTGCCAGCTAGAGGGTGAAGTGTATTTTTTGACTACCTTTGTGCTATTGAATAAGGATATAATCATTGATATTAGAGTTATGGAACAGAATGAATTGCTACTGCAGGTGCGAGCCAAGGCTGAGAGTTGGCTGGCACCTAGCTATGATGCTGAGACAAGAGAAGTAGTACGTGAGCTACTCGATCGTGAGGATAGCACCGACCTGATCGAGGCGTTCTACCGCGACCTAGAGTTCGGTACAGGTGGGCTACGTGGCATCATGGGTGTCGGTAGCAACCGCATGAACCGCTATACCGTTGGTGCTGCTACACAAGGCCTCGCCAACTACCTCAAGGGCGAGTTTGCATCGCTCGAGCAGATTGCTGTGGTCGTGGGACACGACTGTCGCAACAACAGCCCTCTCTTCGCCCGCATCACGGCCGAGATCCTCTCGGCCAATGGTATCAAGGTGTATCTCTTCGAGAGTCTACGCCCTACGCCCGAGGTGTCGTTCGCTATTCGTGATCTAGGGTGCCAGAGTGGTGTCATGATCACCGCTAGCCACAACCCCAAGGAGTACAATGGCTACAAGGCATACTGGAGCGATGGTGCACAAATTATCGCTCCACACGACCGCAACATCATCGTGGAGGTAAATAAGATACGAGGGGCAGAGGACATCAAGTTTGAGCCCAACGATGCCCTTATCACTACGCTTGGCGAGGAGATGGATGCGCGCTTCGTAGAGCGTGTCGCTAGTCTCTGCTCAGCACGCGAGAGCGTGGCCCGACATAGAGATCTCAAGATCGTCTACACCCCCATACATGGCACAGGCGTCGCTCTAATCCCTCGTACGCTAAAAGCCGTTGGCTTCGAGAACATCATCAATGTGCCCGAACAAGATGTGATCAGTGGCGACTTCCCCACGGTCTACTCTCCCAATCCTGAGGAGCCTGCAGCTCTAGAGCTTGCGATCCGCAAGGCCGAGGAGGTGGGTGCCGACCTAGTACTCGCTTCGGATCCCGATGCCGACCGCTTGGGTGCTGCCGTGCGCAACGAGGACGGGCAGATGGTCTTGATCAACGGCAACGAGATGTGTGCCATGCTCACCTACTATGCCATAGTACAGCGCAAGGAGGCTGGTACCTTGTCGCCACAAGACTACGTCGTGAAGACTATCGTAACGACAGAGCTCATCAAGGCCATAGCCGACAAGAATGAGGTAACGATGTACGATTGTTACACAGGCTTCAAGTGGATCGCTGATGTTATCCGCAAGAACGAGGGCAAGCGCAACTATATCGGTGGCGGAGAGGAGAGCTATGGATACCTGCGCGAGGACTTTATCCGAGACAAAAGTGCAGTGTCGGCCTGCGCCATGTTTTGCGAAATGGCAGCATGGGCTCTCGACAGAGGTGAGACAGTCTACCAGCTCCTGCGCCGCATCTATCTAGAGTATGGTCTCTACAAGGAGCAGGGCATCAGTGTGGTGCGCCAAGGCAAGAGTGGCGCTGAGGAGATTGAGGCCATGATGAAGAGCTATCGTGAGAACCCTATAGCCACGCTGGCAGGAAGCCCCGTTGTAGAGGTCCTCGACTACGCCAAGCTAGAGGGACGTCTCCTCGACACGGGGGAGACCTTCACGCTCGATATGCCTACGACGAGCAACGTGCTACAGTACAAGACGGCCGATGGCACCAAGGTCTCCATACGCCCCTCAGGTACGGAGCCCAAGATTAAGTTCTATATCGGTGTGCGTAGCCAGGTAGATACACCCGAGGCTTTCGCCCTTGCCGAGTCCTCTTGCAGTGCCAAGATCGCTCAGATCCGCCACGACTTGGGCATCTGATGAGCATCACATGCGCAGTTGGGGCTGTTTCATAGTCGTGTATTATGGCACAGCCCCGACTGTGGCATCATAGTATGAGGTATTTGTCGATTGACTAACAAGATTTAATGGATCAATTTAAGATAATAGCCAAGACGCTCCACCATCTAGAGCCTGTCTTGGCTAGAGAGATAGAAGCCCTAGGGGGGAGTGATATTGAGATTGGGAGGCGTATGGTCTCCTTCGTGGGCGACAAGGCTATGCTGTACAAGGCCAACCTACGCCTGCGCACCGCACTGCGTGTGCTCAAGCCCGTCTATACTTTCAAGGCCAACAACCCCGATGAGCTATACGATGCCCTCAAGGCTTTCCGCTGGGAGAGCATCATGACGAGTCGGCAGACCTTCGCTATAGACACCGTGGTGTACTCCGAGAGCTTCACCCACAGCAAGTATGTGGGCTATAGGACCAAGGATGCTATCGTAGATTACTTTCGTGAACTCACCGGCGAACGCCCCTCGGTACGCCTCGACAACCCTGACATCTACCTCAATATACACATCTCGCACAGCGAGGTAACTCTATCGCTCGATAGCTCGGGCGAGAGCCTACACAAGCGTGGCTATCGCGACATACAGACCGATGCCCCTATCAACGAAGTGCTCGCTGCTGGGATCCTACTCATGGCTGGCTGGGATGGACAATGCGACCTCATTGATCCGATGTGTGGCTCGGGGACCTTCCTCGTAGAGGCAGCTCTCATCGCGCGCAACATCGCCCCTGGTATCTATCGCCAGGGGTTCGCCTTCGAGCGTTGGCCCGACTACGATCGTGCGCTCTTTGAGGAGCTGTACAACGACGATAGTGGAGAGCGGGAGTTTGAGCACCATATATATGGCTCCGACCTGCTACCTCATGCTATCAAGGTCGCCCAGCACAATGTGGCTCGTGCAGGCATGAGCCGATACATCACCTTAGAGGTGCTACCCCTACAGGAGCGACCAGCGCCTTCGTCGCCTGCTCTCATCGTCATGAACCCCCCGTATGGCGAGCGACTCAAGCTGACGAGTGCCGAGGCCGTGTACAGCATGATAGGCGAACGGCTCAAGCACAACTTCGCGGGTTGCACGGCATGGATCATTGCCTACCATCCCGATCACTTCAACAGCATTGGGCTAAGGCATAGCTCCCGTACCGAACTGATGAATGGAGCCCTCGACTGTGAGCTACGCAGCTACGAGCTGTTCGCAGGCAAGAGGGATGACTACAAGAGCCGTCCACGTACTCCCCGAGGTGAGCATGACGCATCTCGTCCCTATCGTCCGCGCACCGAGCAGGGTAGGGAGCGTAGCCCTAGATCTCGTACCGAGCGTCCACGTAGACCCGACGACGATCGCCGTGGACGTGGCGCAGATAAGCCATTCCGAGGCGAGCGGACACCTCGAGACAGACAGCGAGCAGAGAGCGAGCACAGGGGAGGTAGAGAGCGACGCGTAGGTAGAGATCACGAAGAGAACCGAGGCCGCAGGGAGCGAGCCTCTACCCAGGAGCGTAAGCCCTCTCTATGGCCAAGCGATCGCTTTCGCTATACCGATGCCGAGGGAGTAGAGCGCAGGCGCAAGCCTCGTAGCACGGCCTTTCAGGTATTTCGTAGTGATGAGGACAAATAACATTATCAATCAATAGTATGAAACATAACATCGCAATTGGCTTGCTTATGGCAGGGCTACTATCTAGCACCCTCGCAGAGGCCCAAACGTCGTCTTTGCGCCCCTTGACACTCTCGGAATACACGTCTGGTAGCCCTGAGTTCGTCTATCCCAAGACCTTGCATGGGCTACAGTGGCTCGGCAAGGAGTACATCTACCTCAAAGAGGGCGACCTAATAGTGGGTAACAAGGCAGGTGAGCGTGTCTTGATGTCGCTGTCAGAGCTACAGACACTTCTAGCAGGGCGCGAGGGTGTAGACAAGCTCAAGCGTTTCCCTTCGGCCGTGGTGGTGGGAGGGGCCCAGCCTCTATTGCGCCTAACGATAGGGGGCGTGGACTACTTTGTAGCTCCCCATACCGAGGAGGTCAAGCACAGCTTCGCGCGTCCTAGAGGGCTCGTTGCCTCTCAATACAACGACCAGCTAAGCCATATAGCCGTCGTTCACGACCACAACATAACTATCCATCCTCTACACTCCAGCAAGACCACACATCAGGTTACGACAGACGGAAGCCCCACGCTCGTCTATGGCCAGTCTGTGCATCA
Organism: Porphyromonas sp.; assembly: GCA_041854325.1. Lineage (GTDB taxonomy): Bacteria > Bacteroidota > Bacteroidia > Bacteroidales > Porphyromonadaceae > Porphyromonas. Next base: position 12,545 of record JBHACB010000039.1, on the reverse strand, counting down.
GAATGAGTTTGGGATACACGGAGGGCTGTTCTGGAGCCCCGATGGTAGCAAGCTTGCCTTCTATCGCATGGATCAGAGCATGGTCAAGCCCTATCCCATACTGCACATAGACGCGCGTCGCCCCTATGCCGAGGATCAATATTATCCTATGGCGGGTACGCCTAGCCACCACGTTACGGTAGGCATATACGACCTAGCTACTAGCTCTACGACCTATCTCAAGACGGGTCTACCAGCTGACAAATATCTAACCAACATAGCCTGGACACCCGATAGCAAGGAGATCTATATCGCTGAGGTCAATCGCGCTCAGAACGTATGCGAGCTCAAGGCCTATTCCCCTACTACGGGCGAGGTGCTGCGTACGCTACTGACCGAGCGAGATGAGTGCTACACCGAGCCACAGGCTCCAGCCTACTTCGTGCCAGGGAGCACTAATCTCTTTGTCTGGCAGAGCCGTCGCGATGGGTGGAACCATCTCTACCTATATGATACCCAGGGGAAACTCGTCAAGCAGCTAACCAAGGGTGCATGGGAGGTAACCGACTTCCAAGGCTTCACGCCCGATGGCAAAACTCTCTTCTATCAGTCCACGGCTCACAGCCCACTGGATAGACAGCTCTACAGCCTAGGGCTACGTAATGGGCAGACACGACAGCTAACCCCCGAGGCTGGCTGGCATACCACGCGCATCAGTGCCCAAGGAGATCAACTCATCGACATCCACGAGTCCACCGAGGTGGCACGTCGCATCACCTTGACCTCTGCCTCCACTGGCAAGGTGCTCAAGACCCTCCTACATGCTAGCAACCCCGACCTCGAGTACGCCACTCCCGCTATAGAACTGGGGACGATCAAGGCAGCCGATGGCTCGACTGACCTACACTATCGCCTGCTCAAGCCATACGACTTCGACCCCACGCGACGCTATCCAGCCATCATCTATGTGTACAATGGCCCTCATGCTCAGCTCGTGCAGAACAGGCATCGTGCAGCGGCTCGTGGCTGGGATCTCAATATGGCCAACCAAGGGTACATCATACTCACTATCGATGGTCGAGGGTCAGCTGCACGTGGTGCTGCTTTCGAGCAGGTTATTCACCGCCAGCTAGGCAAGCATGAGATGGCCGACCAGCTACAGGGCGTAGAGCTGCTACGCTCTCTAGGCTATGTAGATATGGAGCGTATCGGGGTGTATGGCTGGAGTTATGGCGGCTTCATGGCGACCAACCTCATGCTGACCTATCCACAGGTCTTTAAGGTAGGGGTAGCTGGTGGCCCTGTGATGGACTGGGCTCGCTACGAGATCATGTATGGTGAACGTTATATGGATACGCCCGAGGAGAACCCCGAGGGCTATACCTCCAGCAATCTGCTTCGGCGTGCTGGCGACCTCAAGGGGCGTCTCCTCTTGATACACGGCACCATCGACCCCGTTGTGATCTGGCAGCACTCTCTGCTCTTCGTGCAGGAGGCCGTTAAGGCTGGTACACACCCCGACTATATGGTCTATCCCGAGCATCCTCACAACGTTATCGGGCCCGATCGTGTACACCTCAATCAAGTCATCACTCGCTATTTCCAAGATCATCTGTAATGAATATCCTACTCCTAGGTTCTGGTGGCAGAGAGCACGCCCTAGCCTATCGTATAGCACAGAGCCCACGTCTCTCCAAGCTCTTCATTGCTCCAGGCAACCCTGGCATGACCTCCCTTGGCACCTGCCTAGAGGACGTCGGGGTCAGCGACTTTGAGGCTATCGCTAGCCTTGTGCGGCGTGAGCAGATAGATCTCGTCGTGGTGGGCCCCGAGGATCCTCTAGTCAATGGACTGGTGGACTACCTACGACAGACGCCAGACCTCGCCTCTCTCCCTATCGTGGGGCCCGATGCTTCGGGAGCACGCCTTGAGGGGAGCAAAGACTTTAGCAAGGCGTTCATGCAACGCCATGGCATCCCTACAGCATCCTATCGTAGCTTTAGGGTAGGGGAGCTAGCAGAGGCTCGAGCCTTCCTGCGCACACTCCGCCCCCCCTACGTCCTCAAGGCCGACGGTCTCGCAGCAGGCAAGGGAGTGATTATCTCCCCTCAGCTCGAGGAGGCCGAGCGTGAGCTTGAGGAGATGCTGGGTGGACGCTTTGGTGTGGCTAGCGAATGTGTAGTGATCGAGGAGTATCTGGATGGTATCGAATGCTCCGTCTTCGTAGCCAGCGATGGTAAAGACTACCGCATACTGCCCGTGGCCAAAGACTACAAGCGCATAGGCGAGGGCGACACAGGCCCTAATACAGGAGGCATGGGCTCGGTATCACCCGTCTGCTTTGCCGATGAGGCCTTCATGCAACGTGTCGAGGAACGCATTGTGCGCCCTACACTATCGGGGCTATGTGCAGAGGGCATCGACTATAGAGGATTTATCTTCGTGGGGCTGATGAATGTCGGTGGCGACCCCTACGTTATCGAATACAACTGCCGTATGGGCGACCCCGAGACCGAGAGCGTCGTGCTACGTATCCAGAGCGACTTCATCGACCTCCTCGAGCGCATGGCATGCGGACATCTAGGCGACTATCAGCTTATTGAGGATCCTCGAGCTGTGGCTACGGTGGTACTCGTATCTCGAGGCTACCCAGGCGAGTATCCTAGAGGATACGAGGTGTCTCTCCCCGCATCTCTGCCCGAGGGCTCTATCATCTTCCAGGCTGGCACTCGCTGTCTAGGCGATAGACTAGTCACTAGCGGTGGGCGTGTCCTAACGGCTAGCTGCTATGGTGCTACCCTCGAGGACGCTCTAGCCCGATGCTATGCCCTAGCAGATAGTATTCACTACGAAGGCAAGACCTTGCGTCGAGACATCGGGCAAGATGTGCTACGACTAGCCACTAACACCTCACAGCATTGAAAACGATAGCATCCTGGCTACTCCGCCTCATGGGCTGGAAGATACTGCCTCTGCCTCAGGAGCAGCCACCCCGTAGCATTATCTGTGTAGCGCCACATACGAGCAATATGGACTTCCTCATAGGCAAGCTGTATTACACGGCTGTGGGCAAGCCCTCTAGCTTTCTGATGAAGAAGGATTGGTTCTTTTTCCCTCTAGGCCCCATACTGCGCTCTATGGGAGGGATAGCGGTAGATCGATCGCGCAAGGAAGATACCGTAGGTCGGCTAGTAGACTTCATCTCTCGTCAGAGCGAGATGCACATAGGTATCACTCCCGAGGGGACACGTAGCTATGTGGACAAGTGGAAGACAGGCTTCTACCGCATCGCTCATCAGGCCAATATCCCCATCGAGATCGCTGTGATCGACTACAAGCGCAGAGAGGTAGGTATCTTCGAGATATTCCACCCCACAGGCGATGTGGAGGCCGATATAGCCTATATACACAGCAAGTTCTCTAGCTCTCAGGCACGTCATCCGCATAAGTACAATGATAACAATCCCTAGCCCTATCCGCATCGCTAGCGTGCAATGCGACCTTGCGACCAACGACATCGAGGCCAACCTCCATCACCTCGAGCAGATCATCCGTGCTCGGCATACCGAGGCAGACCTTTTCGTGCTTCCCGAGGTCTTCTCCACCGGTTTCTCACCTGATGCCTCGAGCTATGCCGATGCCTGGGCCACGGGGCGCATCTATCGCTGGCTAATGAGCCTCTCTACAGAGTATAGTGTAGGCATCGCGGGGAGCTATATAACTAGTGATGCTGGTGCACTCTACAACCGCTTCGTGCTGGTGGATGGTACACAGGTAGCGTATCAAGACAAGCGCCATCTCTTCTCTCTAGGAGGCGAGCCTGGTCTAGTAGTCCCTGCCAGCGAACGCCGCATACTTGACTTCCGTGGCTGGCGTATCTTGCCCATCATCTGCTACGATCTGCGCTTCCCTGTATGGTGCCGCAACGTGCGCAACGAATACGATCTCATCGTAGCCGTAGCCTCGTGGCCTCATGGCCGTAGGGCTGTGTGGCAGACCCTACTACGCGCTCGAGCTATGGAAAACCTCGCCTACTGCGTTGGGGCCAATCGTATCGGGCGCGACGAGCAGGGGCTAAGCTACTCTGGCGACTCATGTCTCATCAACCCACGAGGAGAGACCCTCGCCGAGTGTATCGAGCATACCGAGGACGTCGCGATAGCTACATGCGACTATGCCCCTCTGGCCGACCTAAGGCACAAATTCCCCGTATGGCAGGATGCCGACCCCTTCGCGATACATCTATAACCCTTACCAAATACAACCAATACAATATGGACAGAATAGAGAAAATTATTGCCCGCAAGCTCATCGAGGTAGAGGCCGTCAAGCTACAGCCAGACCGCCCCTTCACTTGGGCTAGTGGGTGGCGGTCGCCTATCTACTGCGACAACCGCAAGACACTGAGCTTCCCACAGCTACGCTCCCTCATCAAGATAGAGCTGGCACGTGTCATCAGCGAGCAGTTTGCCGAGGTCGAGGCCATAGCAGGCGTAGCCACAGGGGCTATCGCTCAGGGGGCTCTCGTGGCAGACCTCCTAGGCCTGCCTTTCGCCTACATCCGCTCAGCACCCAAGGATCATGGTATGGAGAACCTTATAGAGGGTGAGCTGAAGCCTGGTAGCCGAGTCGTTATCGTCGAGGACCTCATCTCTACAGGAGGTAGTAGCCTCAAGGCCGTAGAGGCTGTACGTCGGCATGGTGCCGAGGTCGTGGGTATGGTAGCCATCTACACGCATGGCTTCCCCGAGGCCAAGCGTAGCTTTGAGGCCGCAGGCGTACGTCTCATTACCCTAAGCCACTACGATGCTGTGCTAGCTGAGGCAGTAGATACTGGATATATCACTCCCCAAGACGAAGCCGTCCTCGCTGAGTGGCGCAAGTCTCCAGCGACCTGGACAGGCAAGTAATGCAGATCTTTATGGCAGACTACGTAAGCAATATCAAGGTGATAGAGGCTCCTCGAGCCCTAGTGTACAGCCGACTCAGCGACCTGCGAGGACTCGAGAGCGTGAGCTCTATTCTCAAGCAGCATCCCGAGGCTAGCAAGATCGACATCGAGGTCATTGATGCCGATAGCTGTGCATTCGTCATCCCGATGGCTGGCAAGCTGATGCTACGCATCGTGGAGCGTGAGCCCGACAAGACGATCAAGCTAGAGGCCGATCAATCGCCTATCCCCCTAACCCTATGGGTACAGCTACTCGAGGATGATGCTCAGCACACTCATCTGAGGCTGACCCTACGCACCGAGCTCAACCTGCTGATGAAGCAAATGATCGGGAGCAAGCTACAGGATGGTGTAGAGCGTATGGCTGATATGATGGCCTCTCTACCATACCGACAGTAGAGCCATGTCGAGGCATGTATGTATAGGCAGGTGGGTGGCGAGAGTAGCGATGCTCCTCGCCACTACTGCATGTGTCGAGAGGTCGGAGCCCACTACGCCCCCTGCTCCAGTCTACCTTCACCTCTCTCTACAGGCCTCTGCCTATAGACCTCTAGCCTCGCCAGGGGGGATGGTGCGCATTACCACCCCCACTACCACCACCGAGCGCATTGGGTACGGAGGGGTAGCTGTAGTACGTTCGCTCACCGAGATGCGTTTCTATGCCTATGACCTAGCTTGCCCTCACGAGGCACGACCTGCCATACGAGTCGAGGAGTACGACCTGCAGCTACGATGTCCCTCGTGCGGTAGCACCTTCGAGGTCGTTTATGGTAGCGGAGCACCCACCTCGGGGCCAGCTCGCGCCCCTCTACGCTCGTATGTGGCGCGCTACGACGCTCTGCTACATCATATCACTATCACCAATCAGTAGCCCGACCATGGACTATATTGTCAAGCCCCTAGTGCGTAGTCAGTGGCGACGATGGCTAGGACGCGAATACTACATCGTACGTAGGCATCTCAGCGATCTATGTACCTCGCTACGCTGGGCAAGCCGAGCCAGCACACGCCCTAGCCAGCTCTACACCCTCATGGAGCATCGGTCTGTAATACTACGGCCACTCCGCGATGTGGAGATGTATCTACAGGAGAACAAGCGTACCAACCTTAGGCTTGCTATTGAGCAGCTCGATGGGCTGGTTATTCGCCCAGGAGAAACCTTCTCTGTCTGGCGTCATGTAGGGCGTCCTACGGCTCGCAAGGGCTATCTCGAGGGGCTAGTGCTGAGCCAAGGGCAGATTTGCAAGGGGATAGGTGGTGGGTTGTGTCAGCTGGGCAATCTCCTCTTCTGGCTCTTCGCTCACTCGCCCCTCACTATCGTGGAGCGCCATAGGCATACCTTCGACGTCTTCCCCGATGTCAACCGCACGATACCATTTGGTGCAGGAGCGACACTCTCGTACAACTATATCGACCTACGCGTCACCAATCAGACCGAGCACACCCTAGTACTCGACCTGTGGCTCGATGATACCTATCTCTATGGTCGGCTAAGCATAGATAGCCCTATCGACTACGAGTATCGTGTGGAGGAGCGCGACCACCGCATCGTATCGCAGCCCTGGGGTGGTTACACTCGCCACAACCGTATCTATCAGGTGTGTCGGTACCGCGATGGAAGTACTGCAGAGCGTCTCCTTGTCGAGAACCACGCGATAATGATGTACACACCGATCCTAGAGGCCAGCACCTCGAGCGTATAACCTCTCGCACATTACCTCTAGGGTGAACGCATAGTCCGCCCTAGAGCGGAAAAATATTTGCCCTAGGGTGTCCTCCTCATACACCCTAGGGCAAATGTTCTTTTACAGCCAAGTAGGCTCCAGACTCGCGCATTGTATCTTAGGCTTTGCCTAGCCACAATCTTTGTAGATCTGCTCCAAACATTTGAAATATCTCTACGTAGCATGCGGCTATTGAGCCTCTATCGCTGTCCCGATTTAGATATTGCCTTCACCTCACTGCTCCTAGTCAGCAGGAGCCCATTCTCCTCTGCTGATGCAGGGTACAGTTCATCGATCTAGGAGCCAAGTGCTGGTTGGGCGAAACGTAGATTTTTTGTACCTTTGGCTCGCACTACAGACATGTGATGGAACAACTCTCTATAGGCTACAGCGACAGCGACATCAAAACACTTGAGTGGGACGAGCACATTAGGCGTCGCCCTGGCATGTATATCGGCAAGCTCGGCGATGGCTCGCATGCCGATGATGGCATATACGTGCTACTCAAGGAGGTGCTCGACAACTCCATAGACGAGTACGTCATGGGTGCTGGCAAGAAGATAGAGCTACGTATCCACGACTCGGAGGTATGTGTGCGCGACTACGGCCGTGGTATCCCACTAGGCAAGCTCATAGATGCCACGAGCAAGATGAATACGGGAGGCAAGATCGACTCCAAGGCGTTTAAGAAGTCTGTCGGGCTCAATGGCGTAGGGATCAAGGCCGTCAATGCCCTATCGACCCACTGCGAGATCACCTCGTGGCGCGAGGGGCAGACCAAGCGCGTGCGCTACAGTCATGCCAAGCTACTTGAGGAGAGCGAGGTAGAGGCCTACGATGGCCCTAGTGGTACACAGGTGATCTTCAGGCCAGATGCCGAGCTCTTCAAGGGCTATGCTTACAAGGACGAGTATGTCGAGGCTATGGTCAAGAACTACGTCTTCCTCAATGCTGGCCTAGCCATCGTGTACAATGGTAAGCGATACATCAGCAAGCGAGGCCTTGCCGATCTGCTCGACGAGACGATGTCTGGCGACCCTCTCTACACACCTATCCACTTCAAAGGAGATGATATAGAGCTGGTGATCACACACGCCAATCAGTACGGTGAGGAGTTTTACAGCTTCGTCAATGGACAAAACACGACCCAGGGAGGGACGCACCTAACGGCCTTCCGCGAGGTGGTAGCGCGTGTCATCAAGGAGTTCTATGGCAAGGGGTTTGAGTACAGCGATATCCGTAATGGTATCGTGGCGGCTATCAGCATCAAGGTAGAGGAGCCCGTCTTCGAGAGCCAAACGAAGACCAAGCTAGGGTCTAAGGATATGGCTCCTGGTGGAGTAAGCATACAGAAGTTTCTGAGCGACTTCCTAAGTCGTGAGCTGGATAATTATCTGCACAAGCATCCCGAGGATGCCGCCATTCTACTTCAGAAGATACAGGATAGTGAGCGTGAGCGCAAGAGCATGAGTGGCATCACCAAGCTAGCTCGTGAGCGAGCCAAGAAGGCCAGCCTACACAACAAGAAGCTCCGCGACTGCACCATCCATCTCAACGACCCTAAGGCCAAGAACCCCGAGCTTACGAGCCTCTTCATCACTGAGGGCAACTCAGCCTCTGGCTCCATCACCACGTGCCGAGATCCTCAGTATCAGGCCGTCTTTAGCCTCAGAGGTAAGCCTCTCAACTGCTATGGTCTGGGAAAGAAGGTGGTGTACGAAAACGAGGAATTCAACCTCCTACAGGCTGCACTCAATATCGAAGACGGGCTCGATGGACTACGCTACAACCGCATCATCATCGCTACCGATGCCGATGACGATGGTATGCACATCCGCCTTCTGATCATCACATTTTTCCTCCAGTTCTTCCCCGAGCTGGTACGTCGTGGGCATCTGTTTATCCTAGAGACACCACTCTTTCGGGTCTTCCTTCCCCAAGAGACCAAGTGTGGTGATAGCTTCGTGGACAAGGCCTCGGCAGGCAAAGGTCGACGTCGCCGAGCCGATAGTCAGCCCGCTCAAGCACAGGCAACGAATATCTACTGCTACAATGAGGCACAGAAGCAGGAGGCTATGGCCAAGCTGGGGCGACGTGCCCTAGTAACACGCTTCAAGGGGCTGGGGGAGATCTCGCCCGAGGAGTTTAAGGAATGGATTAGCGAGGAGAACATCAAGCTCGACCCAATCAAAATCAAGAAGGAAGACAATCTGCAACACCTTCTTACGTTCTATATGGGTAAGAATACCCCCGAGCGCCAGAGCTTCATCATCGACAACCTAGTGGTGGACGAATGAGCTGGAGCCTAGGCTGGGTGGAGCTCGTGGTAGTGCGTAGAAAGTTTTGTATCTTTGTCAGTGATTAAAGTATTTTAGCAAACGGGATCATAACGAACAGATAAGACAGAAGTAACATTATGAAGAAGATTGTATTGGCTACAGCAGCCTTGATGCTGGTAATGGGCCTCGGCTCTTGTCGCTCCAAGAAGAGCGCCTATCGTAAGGCCTACGAAGAGGCTAAGCAACGCGAGATAGCAACTCAGGACGTTAGCCGTACAGTAGTGTACGAGGAGCCGACCGATATGTCATCCAAGAAGGCTGATGACGTTACGCCTCCTATCGCAGTACGCAAAGAGCGTGTGTCTACCGTAGAGGGCGAGAAGAGCGAAAACCTACGTCGCTTCAGCGTGGTGATCGGCAGCTTCCAGAACCCCACCAACGCTCGTGCCCTACGTGAGAAGATGACCGCCAAGGGCTACGATGCTGTACTCGCCAAGAATGAGACCGGCATGCTCCGTGTCATCGTATCAAGCTTCGCGACCAAGGAAGAGGCTGCGGCCAGCCGCGAGGCCATCAAGGCGCGTTTCGCTCCCGACTTCAAGGATGCCTGGATCCTAGAGAACGAATAATGAAGATCGACAAGGAGGTATCTCTTAGGAGCTACAATACCTTTGGTATCGATGCTACGGCCGATTGGCTTATCAGCTACGATAGTCTAGAGGATCTGCGTACGCTTATCAGCGACGAATACTTCCAAGAGTGCCGCCACCTGCACATTGGCGAGGGGAGCAACCTGCTCTTCCTCGCCAACTTTCACGGTATCGTGCTCCGCTCGGGCATCAAGACCATAGAGCTGATAGCCGAGGCAGAGCAAGAAGTGGAGCTACGTGTGGGGGCTGGTGTGGTCTGGGACGACTTCGTAGCCTATGCCGTAGCACAGGGCTACTATGGAGCAGAGAACCTATCCTTGATCCCAGGGCAGGTCGGCTCGGCTGCCATACAGAATATCGGTGCCTATGGCGTAGAGATACAGAGCCTAGTTACCTCGGTACACACTATACACCGACGTACAGGACAGGAGAGGGTGTTCTCTGCCGAGGAGTGCCACTACGCCTATCGCTATAGCACCTTCAAGGAGCCCGATATGGCCGACTACATCATCACCTACGTACACCTACGCCTAAGTAGAAAACCTCGCCTGTGCCTAGAGTATGCCGACATCAAGCATTACCTAGAGGAGCATGGTATAGAGCCATCGCTCACAGCTCTAAGAGAGGCCGTGATCGCCATTCGCCGAGACAAGCTCCCCGAGGTATCTGTGCTGGGCAATGCAGGGAGTTTCTTCATGAACCCTGTGGTACCTACAGCTCAGTATCAAGAGCTCAAGGCTCTATACCCCACGATGCCATCGTATCCACTTGTAGATGATAGAGTCAAGCTAGCTGCTGGATGGCTGATTGACCAGTGTGGCTACAAAGGCTATCGCTCGGGCAGGGTAGGGGTCTACGACAAGCAAGCCCTCGTGCTCGTCAACTATGGTGGTGCTACAGGGCAGGAGGTAGCTACACTAGCCCTAGAGATACAGGATGCGGTGCGCACCCGCTTCGGAGTAGAGCTACTCCCCGAGGTCAAGTACATTAGCTAGGCATGAAGATTATACTACTTGGTACGGGGACGAGTACGGGCATCCCAGAGGTCGGCTGTCGCTGTGGGCTCTGCCAGAGCACCGATCCGCGCGACCGACGCCTACGCACCTCGGCCCTCGTCATCACCGACGAGGGCAAGCGTATCCTCATCGATTGTGGCCCCGATTTTCGCCAGCAAGCCATTAGGATAGGGCTCGACCATATCGATGCTATCGTCTTGACACACGAGCACTGCGACCACGTGTATGGCATCGACGACCTGCGTACTATAGCCTGGCGAGCCGATATACCCATCTATGGTCAGGCACGCGTCCTAGAGGCTGTGCGTAGCCGTCTGCACTATATCTTTGGCGATCACCCCTATCCTGGCACGCCTCTGCTCTCTCTGCATGAGATACGAGCCGGAGAGTCTGTAGTAATCGCAGGGACTGAGGTACGACCCTTCGAGGTACTGCATGGCCATCTGCCCATTCTTGGTTACCGCTTTGGTGATCTGGCCTATATCACCGATATGAAGACGATAGAGCCCCTGCACCTCGAGGCTCTCGAGGGTGTACGCCTGCTCGTGGTCAATGCTCTACGCCAGCTCAAGGTACACCCTTCGCATCAGTCTATCGTCGATGTAGAGGCATTGCTCGCATCGCTGTCTACACGCCCCGAGCTCACGCTACTGACGCATCTATCGCACCATGCACCTAGCCACTCCGAGCTCGAGGAGGTATTGCCCACTGACCTACGCCCAGGGTACGACTTCCTGAGCTGTGAGCTACTGGCGGATGCCCCTCTACGCTGTTATCCCTTCGATAGGCAGCCCGATCCCTTCGTCTACAGAGATTGTGGGCGCATCGCCTATGCCGAGGCTTGGGAGCTACAGCATCAGCTCTTCGACAGCATACTACAGCACAAGGCCGACCACCAGCCGACCACTAGCTATCTCCTGCTCTGCGAGCATCATCCGGTCTTCACCCTAGGGAAAAATGGTGATGAAGGCAACATGCTCATGAGCGAGGATTTCCTCAAAGATCAGGGCTACGATTGGTTCAAGGTAGAGCGAGGTGGCGATATTACCTATCATGGCCCTGGGCAGATCACAGGCTACCCCATACTCGATCTAGAGGCTTATGGTCTAGGCCTGCGTGCCTACATCGCGCTGCTCGAGGATGTAGTCATTGACCTCTTGGCCAGCTATGGCATAGCAGGAGAGCGACTCGATGGTGCTACGGGTGTATGGCTCGATGCTACTATCCCTGCTAAGGCACGCAAGATATGTGCTATCGGGGTCAAGAGCAGCCGCTATGTAACGATGCATGGCTTTGCGCTCAACGTCAATACCGACCTTGCCCCCTTCTCCCTCATCAACCCCTGTGGTTTCAAGGAGGGCAAGGTAACGTCAATTGCTCAGGAGGTAGGGTACGAGGTCGATTTCACCGTTGTCAAACGACAATTTACCTCGCGACTAGCCGACCGACTAGCCTCGATGCGCCCTAGTCCGCTTAATTAACTTAACATTTCCCCCAAGGAGGGGATGCAAAACAAAATGGAATACTTAGAACATCTTAACTTAACAACTCCATCGCTGTTATTCTCAGCTATATCACTCATCCTACTAGCGTACACCAACCGCTTCCTATCGTACGCCTCCGTGGTGCGCAACCTCAAGGAGAAGTACGAGAACGACCCCGAGAACGATCCTACCTCTCTAGCGCAGATACGTAACTTCGTCAAGCGCCTCAAGCTCATCCGAGCTATGCAGATGCTAGGGGCTGGTAGCTTGCTCTTCTGTATCAGTGCCATGTTCTTCATCTACATACAGATGGATGTCATAGCTCACGTCATCTTCGGTGTCGGTATGCTCATGCTAGCAGCCTCGCTGATACTCTGTATCATAGAGATACAGATCTCGACAGAGGCTCTAGGGCTACACCTACAGTCCATTCGCCAGCGCCAGAAGAATAAGGATCCATTT
>JBHACB010000038.1:0-18533 GCA_041854325.1 Porphyromonas sp. | reverse complement strand
GACCAGCGCGAGACCTACTCGTATCCAGCACAGCTCCAGCAGATGCTTGGGCCAGGGTATCTAGTAGGCAACTTCGGCAAATCGGGTGCGACACTACTGCGCCGTGGACATCGCCCCTACAATGAGCAAGAGGAGTATCACAAAGCCCTCGCTTTCGGTGCCGACCTCGTAGTCATCCACCTCGGGATCAACGACACCGATCCTCGCAACTGGCCCAACTATCGGGATAGCTTCGTGAGTGATTATCTCCAGCTCATCGATAGCCTCAAGGAGGCCAATCGCAAGGCGCGCTTCATCATAGCTCGTCTATCGCCCATACACGTACATCACTCACGCTTCGAGAGTGGCTCGCGCGACTGGCATGCGCAGATACAGCAACGCATAGAGATCGTGGCTCAGATCTCGGGGGCACAGCTCATCGACTTCTACGCCCCTCTGCTCCCCTACCCCAACCTACTGCCCGATGCCCTGCACCCTACGCGCGAGGGAGCTACACGCCTAGCACGTACGGTGTATAGTGCTATCACAGGCGACTTCGGTGGCCTACAGATGCCAGCCACCTATACCGACGGCATGGTACTACAGCGTCGCATGCCTCTAGACATACGCGGCACAGCCAATGCAGGCGAGCAAGTAAAGCTACACTTCGCTAAGCGCAAATACACCACGACAGCCGACAGCAACGGCCAGTGGCACATCTGCATAGAGCCACAGCCAGCCAATACACAGGGGCAGGAGCTACGCATCTCTACCTCTACGCGTAGCCTCGTCTACCGCGATGTGCTCGTCGGTGAGGTATGGCTAGCCTCGGGGCAGAGCAATATGGCCTATATGATGCAGGAGACCGAGGGCTACAGCACCGAAAACACGCCTCACGACCCACACCTCCGCCTACTCGACCTCAAGGGACGCTGGGAGACACGCCCTGGAGCATGGGCAGAGACGGCTCTCGACTCCGTCAATGATCTGCTGTACTACCAGCCGGCACAGTGGCAGGAGGCATCGCCCGAGCAGGCAGGGCGGTTCTCGGCTGTCGGCTACACCTTCGGGCGGCATCTCCGCGATAGCCTCAACGTACCCATAGGCATCATCTGCAATGCCGTAGGAGGCTCGCCCACAGAGGCCTGGATAGACCGCACTACTCTAGAGTATGAGTTCCCAGCTATCCTCAGGCACTGGCGTACCAACGACTTCATACAAGACTGGGTGCGCAAGCGCGCTAGCGACAACATCTCCCTACGCTCCGACAGCAAGACTCAGCGCCACCCCTACGAGCCGACCTACCTCTTCGATGCAGGTATCCGCCCCCTAGGTCGCTATCCCATACGAGGCGTCATCTGGTACCAAGGCGAGAGCAATGCGCACAACGTCGAGGCACACGAGCGTCTATTTGCCCTGCTACTACAGAGCTGGCGTGGGCACTGGGGACAGAGCGATCTGCCTTTCTACTTCGTACAGCTCTCGAGCCTTGATAGGCCCTCGTGGCCTCACTTCCGCGACAGTCAGCGCAGGCTGGCCGACCGCCTACCCCATGTAGCTATGGTGGTATCGAGCGACCACGGGCACCCCACCGATGTACACCCCAAGCACAAGGCTCCTATCGGCTATCGCCTCGCCCTACAAGCCCTACGTCGCATCTACGGGCATCAAGGCTTCGTGATCGAGGGGCCTCGTGTGGCTAGCTACAAGACCCAAGGCAAGCAAATGATCCTAGAGCTGGAGTGTGCCGAGGGGCTATGCGCCAGCGATGGAGGCGAAGTCAGAGGCTTCGAGATAGCCGAGCACCTAGGGCTGTATGTACAGGCCAAGGCCGTAGTGCAGGGTAGGCGCATCGTGCTATCGGCCCCTGGCATAGACCGCCCACGCTACGTACGCTACGGCTGGCAACCCTTTACCAATGCCAACCTCATCAATGGCGCAGGGCTACCAGCATCGACCTATACCAACGAGCCCTAGCCTCCATACCTATAAACCCTCCGCCCCCTAGGCTGTCTGTGCGACGACCTAGGGGGCGGAGGGTTTATAGGTATGGAGGGGAGGTAATGCCTGCGCCTACAGCACCTGATCGGTGTAGAGCTCGAGGTCGGCTCGAGAGCGAGCGAAGTAAGCCGCTGGGTAGGCATAGCTCTCGGGCGTAGACTCGTGTATCTGGCTGAGGATAGCCCGCTTGCCAGCACCCACAGCATGGAAAGCTACACGCCTAGCCTCTAGTATCGTAGGCCCCGTCATACAGATACGCCTCTGACCTGAGGGATGAGTAGCCACAACGAAGGGTGTAGGAATCTCTAGTAAACGCATCTGATGAGGGAAGATAGAGGACGTGTGCCCATCGTCTCCTATCCCGAGCAGGATAGCATCGAAGGCAGGAATACCTCGCCTCGTGGGCAGGAGCGAACGCACCAGCTCTGTATAGCGCAGTGCCTCGCCCTCGGGGTCGTCCTCGCCCCTCATGCGGTGGATCTGATGCTCTGGCACGGGCACGTGGGCGAGTAGAGCCTCGTAGGTCATGCCATAGTTGCTCTGAGCATCGGTAGGAGGCACACACCGCTCATCGACCCAGTAGAGGTGTAGGTGCTCCCACACCACGCGCTCGACATACTCGGGCGTAGCCAATAGCTCGAAGAGGGCCTTGGGCGTGCTACCGCCCGACACCGCGAGGTGGTAGGCACCAGTGCTAGTACCTGCGACGAAGAAATCCTCGGCTACAGCTCTCGCTACCTGCTGAGCATCGGTGTAGGACTTGATGTTCATTAGAGTTCGCAGTATAGGTCAGAGTTGGTCAGGTTCTTGCAGGGGTTGGTCCAGCTATGCGCATCGTCGATAATGCTGTCGCTCTGCTTGGGGCCCCATGTGCCAGCAGGATAGCCATACAGAGGGAAATCCTCGGCCTGCCAAGCCTTGAGAATAGGATCGAAGAAGCGCCAGCTCATCTCTACCGCATCGCTACGGGTGAAGAGTGTAGAGTCGCCCAGCATGCTATCCTCCAGCAGGCGCGAGTAGGCATCGCCCGAGGCAAGGCCACCGAGCTGATCGTAGGTGAAGTTCATCGATACCTTCTTGACCTCAAAGCCTGAGCCAGGCACCTTGGCCGCAAACTTGAGCACAATGCCCTCATCGGGCTGTATGCGTATGACCAGCTGGTTGGGGATACTGCGCCCATCGGCCGCGGTGAAGACCTTGTGCGGTGTAGGCTTGAAGTGTATCACTATCTCCGTTACCTTGGTAGGCATCATCTTGCCCGTGCGAATGTAGAAGGGGACACCGTGCCAGCGCCAGTTGTCGATAAAGAGCTTCATACCGACAAACGTCTCGGTGCGGCTCTCGGGGCTAACCTTGTCCTCGGCACGATAGGCCTTGTAGTCTCTCCCCTTCCACGAGCCCTCGGTGTACTGCCCTCGGATCACGCGCCGACGTATATCGTCCTCGGTCATGGGCTGAAATGACTGGTAGACCTTGACTACCTCGTTGCGAAAGTGGTCGGCATTGAACTGTACAGGAGGCTCCATAGCCACGAGGGCTACGATCTGCGAGAGGTGGTTCTGCACCATATCGCGCAGAGCACCCGTCTGGTCGTAGAAGCCTCCACGGCTCTCGATACCCATATTCTCTACAGCCGTTATCTCTACGCGGTCGATGTAGTTGCGGTTCCACAGGGGCTCGAAGATGCCATTGGCGAAGCGCAGTGCCATGATGTCCTGTACCGTCTCCTTGCCCAGGAAGTGGTCGATACGATAGAGCTGATGCTCTGCAAAGTGCTCACGATAGATCTCGTTGAGCTCACGTGCCGATGCTAGATCCGTCCCAAAAGGCTTCTCGATGATGATACGCCTAATGGGGCGTGGGATGCCGTCTTCGCCCCGATAGGCATCGATACGGCAGCGCCCATCGGCGCCGTCGCACTCCTCCTTGTTGAGCCCTACGCTCGCCAGATGCCTAGGGATCAGGCCATAGAGCGAGGGGGGGCGTCGAGAGGTAGTAGATGTAGTTGGCAGGGTTGTCGATCGCCTCATCGAGCTCAGCGAGGCGCGCCTTGAGCTTGGGATAGTCGGCCTCTAGGGCAGGGTCTATCGAGAGGTAGTGCACCGAGGCGAGGAACTGGCTCGAGAGCGAGGCATCGTATTCGCCCTCGGCTAGATAGGTCTGTAGGCTAGCATCGAGATGAGGGCGAAAGGCTTCGTCGGTGTACTCCGTACGCCCGACGCCCAGCACGGCAAATCGCTCGGGGAGCTTGCCCTGCTTGAAGAGCTGATAGAGCGAGGGGATGAGCTTGCGCTTGGTCAGGTCGCCCGATGCCCCGAAGATAACGAGCACTAGGCTACGGGGCTTGCTATGGTTGTTGGTCTGCATGCTATACGTTGTAAGTGGTTGATGCGGTGCTACCACCGTGGCCAGTCCAGTTCTCATGATAGAATTCTCCCCGTGCCCTATCCACACGCTCGAAGGTGTGTGCACCAAAGTAGTCGCGCTGCGCCTGAAGCATATTGGCGGGTAGGGACGCACTGCCTAGGGAGAAGAAATAGTTGAGCGACGAGGAGAACGCAGGCACCGGATACTCGGCTACGAGGGCACGGGCTACGGTACGCTTCCAGTCGGGGAGGGCAGACTTGATCTCCTCGCTGAAGTAAGGGTCGAGGAGCAGATGCTCGAGCTCAGCATTGCGCTCGTAGGCAGCAGAGATCTGCCCTAGGAACCTCGAGCGGATGATACACCCGGCACGCCACAGACGGGCTACCGAGGCCAGATCGAGCCCCCAGCCACGCTCGCGCGAGGCCTGCTGCATCAGCACAAAGCCCTGCGCATAGCTCACGAGCTTGGAGGCATATAGGCAGTTCATCAGAGCCTCTACGCTACCAGAGCCCTCTACATCGCTATGATCGAGAGCGAAGACCTCCGAGGCTCTAAGGCGTAGCTCCTTGCTCGCCGAGAGGCTACGCTCGTACACTGCCGAGGCGATAAGGTTGAGCGGTGCACCATACTCGAGCGAATTGATAACGCTCCACTTGCCCGTACCCTTCTGCCCTGCCGTATCGAGGATATTGTCGATGAGGTACTCTCCACTGGGCTCGCGGTGTGCGAGGATCTGCGCACTGATCTCGATGAGGTAGCTACCGAGCTTGCCCTCATTCCAGCGCCCGAAGGTACTAGCCATCTCGTCGTTGGTCATGCCAAATAGGTGCTTCATCTGCCAGTAGGCCTCGGCTATGAGCTGCATATCGCCATACTCGATACCATTGTGCACCATCTTGACGAAGTGGCCCGAGCCTCCGCCACCTACCCACGAACAGCAAGGGGTACCGTCGTCGGCCTTGGCCGCTATCTTGGTGAAGATAGGGCGTATATGCTCCCAGGCCTCCACGGCACCGCCAGGCATGATAGCAGGGCCATTGAGTGCACCCTCCTCGCCTCCAGAGATGCCAGCCCCCACGAAGTAGACGCCGTGCGTACGTAGGTAGGCCTCTCGACACTCGCTATCCTCCCAGTTGGAGTTGCCCCCGTCGATGACGATGTCGCCAGCCTCTAGGTAGGGCAGTAGCCCCTCTATCACTAGGTCTACGGGCTTGCCTGCACGTATCATCATCATGATCTTGCGAGGGCGTTCGATGGAGGCCACGAAAGCCTCTAGGTCGGTGAAGCCACTGAAACGCTTGCCCGCACCACGGCCCTCGATGAAGTGCTTGACGACGTTGGCTTCGGCTCCCTCGGCACGGTTGTACACCGACACATGGCAGCCATTGCGCTCCATGTTGAGGGCGAGGTTTTCGCCCATGACAGCTAGGCCTATAAGCCCTATATCCGATTTGCTCATATAGTCTATTCTTATTTGTTACAATGCTCTACAAAGATAAATCATTTATCTCCGCTCTTTGTTCGCTCGCCCTGCCAAACTAGCGCCTCTGCCCTCGCCCCGAGAGCGTGGTAGATGAACAAACTTATCCCCTAGGGCGAATGCCTCGTTCGCCCTAGGGGATAGATCGGATAGCTCTAGGGGTGAGCTATTGCTTGGCGATGCGATGCGCCTCTATGCCCGAGGCGGTATGCACACGCACTAGGTAGATACCGCTCGACAGGTGCCCTAGGTCGATAGTCTGCGCCAGCGCACTACCCTGAGCCGAGGCGACCAGCACACCCGTGAGGTCGTACACCTCTACCCTAGCGATGCCTGCACCCTCGACAGAGAGAGTCGACACCACGGGGTTGGGATAGAGCTTGACACTAGTCGTATGGATAGGGTCGATGGACGTAGCATTGCCCTTGTCGCTATAGCCTATGTGATAGCGTGGCGAGCCTGGGAGCCATACGTCTAGGGGCTGACCACCGATCAGACACTCGACGATGAGGCGGTAGGTATGCCCAGCCTTGAGCCCTAGGGCCTGAGGGTCGAAGGGTACACGTGTCGCCTCCAGCCTATTGATGTAGCCAGCAGGGAGGGTTATGTCGCTACTCGTACCTACTGTGATGCTCGTCTCGTCTGCCACATCGACGAGGCGGTAGCGCACGCCTCCAGTGAAGGCATCGCCAGAGGTATTGTAGATAGTGGCATTGAGGTAATACGTCCCCTTGGCCAGATCGCTCTTGTCGATATAGGAGCTCTGCCAGACCTCGCTCCCCTGATATATATCGAAGCGATAGACCTGTAGCTGCGACTTGGCTATAGCATCGCGCACGGTAATGCGATAGGGGGCAAAGCTATTGATCACCGGATGATAGGTGTAGACGGTCTTCCCCTGCCCATCCTTGCTACTCGTGCGGTAGCACAGCTCTATAGTGTAGGTGCCAGCAGCGAGCTGTGTACCAGCAGTATTGTAGGAGATGAGACGCTCGCTCGTGGCACCAGCGTACATGTACATCTCGGTGTATAGGGTATCGCGACTAACGCCATTGGAGTGGACGAAGATCATCCCGAGGTCGCCATCCATGCTGACGCCACTAGCATTCTGTATCACGAAGGTAGAGCTACCAGCCTTGCCTACCCACGTGGGCATCGTCTCCTTGGGGGCAGAGCCTAGGCGTAGCACAAACCGATCGCCTCGCTCCGTAACGCGTACGGACGAGCCCTCGACAACTATCCTGAAGCTCATCGGGTACTCCATCTGTTGCCACTCGGTGTTGATGTTTTGGTTGCTGTTGGTAGGCGAGGGGACGAAGGCTCGAGAGATGGGCGACACATAGTACTTGCCATCGCTCAGTGCACTCAGATCGAGCTCTGCATGCCATGGATCGACATACTGCCGAAACATACCGAGGGCATGGCTCTTGGGGATGTCGTAGATGACGTGTGTAGACACGAGGCTATTGTCCCTCTCCCTATAGATCCCCACGCCTGCACTGCCGTAGAACTCCGTGTGGCCGCTATTACCCACCTTCTCCAGCACTACGGGTAGGGGTGTGCTCTTGGTCAGCTGCTCCTTCGTGGGGTAAAACGTCCCGAAGATCGACAGGCGAGGATACTTGGCCTTGGCATAGGGATCGCTGACACCAGTCTTGGCAGGGGTAGCTAGGACTACGTTGTGCCACTGATGAAAGCTACCTGCACCACCTCCGATACCCAGCGAAGCAGGGCTCATAAAGTCGAGCATAAAGTAGCCATCGGACGAGCCGCCCCAGCCCCAATTGACGTGCAGGAAGCCATTGGTAGCGTAGCCGTCTACCACCCATGCGTGGGCGCCTCCAGAGCTACCACCCGAGAAGAGTACAGGTCGGCGAGCATCAAGCTCCTTGGTGATGAGCTTGTAGAACTCATCGCCCGACGTGCTCGTCCTATCTATGAAGTAGGAGTGGTAGCCAAAGTACTTGCCGAGTGCCTCCATAGCTTGGTCCATATAGGCACCACTCTCCTGTGGCGAGAACGACATATCCACCGAGACACCCGCATCGTAGACAATGCGTGCCACGGCATCGCCCTCCTCCTTGGTCCAGCTCTCCTTGCCATCGGTGCTCACGGTATAGGTATCGCGCATCTTGCTCCACTGGTAGGTCGATTGGCTGAAGTCTACCGTTAGCGTCCCGTAGGCCTTGTTGCTGTACTCGGGGGTATAGCTGTGGCTCCCCTTGCCCCTCTCGGGCCAGCGGTGGTAGTACATGAGCTGTGCCATGGCCGTGGCCACACAGCCCGACACGGCTCTATCTTCGTTGTCGAGCTTGGGGGCAAGGTTGTTGTAGGGAGTGCTTTGGTTCCACCGCGACTTGATCAGTGGCTCCACCACAGGGCGCGGATACTTCATGTAGTAGCCACTAGTCGCCCTCAGAGCTGTAGCCTCGGGGTCTAGGTACTGCACGCCCGTAGAGCGGACGTAGGCGACCTGCTTGGTGTACATATCTAGGAGCTGACGAAGCTGTATCGGCAGGCGGTCGGCATCGATATGCCCACTATCGGCATAGCCTATGATCGGTGGCAGGGCATCGTCGCCAGACACGATCACATAGCCCTGGCGGTGGGCATCGTTGAAGATGTAGTACGCCGGTGCCTCCTCGAGTGTCGTGGAGAGTGTCGCCGAACGCAATGCCGACTGTGTCCCTAGGCGCACGAAGCCCGACGCCAAGCGTTCTGCCGTCTGTCGCCCCACAGGTGCACCCTCTAGGCCAGCCCAAGCCAATAGCCCCGCAAGAAGCGAGATAAATGGTTTCTTCATAAAATCTATTATAAATGCGTAGCTCTTACCCCACAAATGTAACGAATGTTCTCCAATCGCCCCACTCCTCCCCTCCCCTCAAGGCAAGAAAAATATAAGGCGACAAGAAAGCCTATATTTTGGGAGCGAAATCATGCGGTCTGGCAGGTACACAATCCTTTCAAGAACGACTCAAATTGTTTTGAATTTTGCTCCTTACTCATGGTTCTCGTACAAATATTCTTGGCGTTAATCTTCTATTTTCTTTAATTTCACAAATTGACCTCTACACCCTTGTCAAAGGTAGATGCTTTTGTCGCAGGCTCCAGCCATAGATGAAGCTGATGGTACCTCTCCAGTACTGGCTCTGGTATCATCTTTGCTCAAGGAGTGGCTTGGAGGCACGATTTTAGCACCTGTCTGCTCGTCTAATAATCTCATCTTCTGTAGCACATCGAGAATGATGCTATGAAGATACAAATTTGGTCTCAAAGACACAAATTTGGTCTCGTAGAATGGTCGCTATCGACTCGCATGTAGCCTGTCGGCCTTGGAGGCTGTGCGAAAAGGTCGATGTTTTGGGGCGAAAACATCGATGTTTTTGCGCAAAAAGTTCGATGTTTTCAAAGAAAAAGTTCGATGTTTTTTGGGAAAAACATCGAACTTTTTGAGCGGAACGGAGCGGAGAGAGAGGGGGAGGAGGAGAGCTACCGCTTGGTGCGCTCGGGCTCTAGCTTGTCGGCAGAGGGAGGAGGGCTTTGGGTGCCCCATTGCTTGTTGGGTCGAGGGCCCATGTCGAAGGTCAGTTCGCCCCCCTCTAGGATCTCGCTATGCTTGATCCAAGCCCTATTGAGGGGCTTGCCGTTGAGCGTAGCCGACTGGATGTAGATGTTGCGCTCGGAGACGTTGGGCGCCTTGATCACGAAGCTGACGTTGCCCTCTAGGTGTATCGTCGTCTTGGGAAAGAACGGGGTACCGATATTGTACACAGGCATACCAGGCGTAACGGGGTAGATACCCATCATCGAGAAGACGACAAAAGCACTGATACCGCCCCCGTCTTCGTCGCCCGGTATGCCCATGAGGTCGTTGCGAAACCACATATCGAGTAGCCTACGCACGGCACGCTGGGTACGCCAAGGAGCCCCCGCATAGCTGTACAGATAGGGGATATGGAGGCTCGGCTCGTTGCCCATGGAGAACTGGCCGACATTGCCCGTCTGATCGGGGAGCATGCTGTAGAAACGCCACTTGTCCTGACTCAGAGGCGTGCGAAAGGTCTCGTCGAGGTAGTCGATGAAGGCCCGATCGCCCCCCATGAGGTGCAGGAGGTCGGCAGGATTGTGCTTGACGTCCCAGCGGTAGGTGTAGGCGTTGTTTTCGTCGTAGTAGTCGCGAGCCCCTAGTCCGCCCGACAGCTCGTAGTCGAAGGGCTCGATGAAGCGTCCCTTGTCGTCCTTGGGGTGGAAGAAGCCCGTCTGATAGTTGTAGAGCTTGCGATAGTCGTACGATCGTTTGAGAAACTCACGAGCATCGTCATCGTGCCCGAGGTGGGTAGCCATTTGGCTAAGGCACCAGTAGTCGTAGCAGGCAGCTAGGGTAACGGCAACGCTCTGTCGCTTCTCCCAGAGTGTCACGTAGGGCTCCGTCTCCTTCTCACCTATACGCAGGCCAGGGAAATAGCCGTGCTCGTGCATATAGCGCGTCAGGGGGTCGATAGGCATACGCGTCCAGGGGAGATGGCTCTTCTGCATCATCGTGCGCTTGGCCTGCTCGTAGGCCTTGCTTAGGTCAAAGCCCGTGAGCCCCTTGGCGTAGGCATCGGCAAAGGTGGCGATACCATGGTTGCCATTCATGCGGTGGCTATCGCCCGTTACCTCGGGAAAGGTGGGTAGCCAGCCCTCGGGCGTCTGCTCAGCCATACGTATGTAGGAGGCGAGCATGTGCTGCTCGCGCTGTGGCTGTATGAGCACACGCAGGGGATGCACGGCTAGGTAGGTATCCCAGATCCAGTCGTCGGTGTAGAAGGGGACCTCGCCATCGTCGTGCACCTGCCCTGTAGTAGCACTGAAGTACCGCCCATCTTCCGAGATATTGATCATGCGCTCGTAGGTGCGGTAGAGCGAGGTATAGAAGACGGCTCGCTCGCTGGGCGTACCGCCCTCTATCTCTATCTTACCTAGGTCTTTGGTCCACTCGTGGCGACCAGCCTTGGCCACCATGTCTATCTCGTAGGTCTGTATCTCGCGTAGCACGTTGGAGCGCGCCTGCTCGGCACTGATATACGATACCCCATAGCGCAGGCGTAGCTCGGGCTGTGCGCCATCGAAGCTCAAGACGAGCGTACGGGCCTGCACGGCGTCTTGCCCTACCACGGCACGCCCAGTGATACTATCGCGGGCTACCACAGAGATAGGCATCTGCTGAGCCTCGAGATAGAGGTAGACGCGCACAGAGTCGTTGAGCTGCTGGTAGCCCGAGACGGACTTGCCCGAGGCCTTGAGTAGGCCATCGGGGGTGTGTAGGACGATCGCCTGCCCTCGCGAAGGCTCATCGTAGCGAAGCGAATAGATAGCACTCTGATGGCTAGGGGCAAAGGCGACCTGCACCTGAGGCTCGTGGAGGTACACCTCGTAGCGGTAGGGCGTGACGCGCTCGTCGTCGTACATATAGCGCACAGAGGTAGGGAGGGAGTCGGGCATAGCACCTAGAGGACTAAGGGCAAAGGCCGACACGCCCCTATGGCTCGTGAGCAGTATAGGTAGGCCATCGATCTGATCGGCCGTATAGTCCCTGCGTGCAGGTACTACACGAAGCATCGAGTTGGGGAGGTGTACCGTAGGGTAGGTGGGCACTAGGAGGTGGCTGATATTGCCCATATAGGGATTGACTAGGTCTACAGGCTCCTGAGTGCTACCCGAGCCGAAGGTGGAGGAAGAGCATCCCCCTAGGACTAGGGACATGGAGACGATCCCTAGGGTCATGATCCAGTATTTCATCTTGTAGTCGTGGGCGTTGATTGACATAAGTATATCCTATCGTCTTGCTATAGTGAGGACGCTGGGCGGCTAGAGAGCAGACCGAGCTCATACACGAGGCTCGCCCATCGCTCTGGACATGGGAGCCAAGCTCGAGCATCGCCCCCCGAGCGTGCCGCCTGCCGTATCTGCGAGGAGGAGATATCGATCTGAGGTGCATCGTGGCATATCTGCACCTGCCCCATGGAGGCCTCTAGAGGCGACATAGGGCTATCGTAGTGAGGGCGTGGATAGACGTAGAGAGGCAGACTAGCCACTAGGCGTCTCCAGGCATACCAGCTCTGTATCTTGGCCAGATTGTCGGCACCTATCAGCAGAGAGAAATCGACCTCGGGGTGTAGCATCTGTAGAGCCCTAAGCGTACGGATGGTATAGTGTGGACGAGGGAGCGTACGCTCTATGGTCGAGACGGCTATCTGTGGCTCGTCGGCGATAGCCTCAGCGATGAGCGTATAGCGGTAGGCATAGGGAAGCTGGTCGCCTGGGGCTTTGTGAGGATTGACGGGGCTTAGCACCAGCCACACCTCATCGTGCTCTAGCTGTGCCACAGCATAGCGAGCTAATGCTAGGTGCCCGATATGCAGGGGGTTGAACGACCCAAAGTACAAGCAAACCCTACGCCTCATGCCCATGCTCCTACTCCTCATGGGCCTACCGGTAGGCCTAGTGTGCGCTGCGCTAGCTCTATCTCCTCGGGCTCGCCAGTATGCTTGCCAGCCACATCGCTGAGCTTGATGCAGGGGTGCCAGCGATCCTTCTCTGTCATCTTGCACTGCCACAGCTTCATCACTATGTTCATGGGCTTGATATCGTTGCCTACGTCGCAGCTAAAGTTGGTCCCGATACCAAAGGAGGCACGGATGCGCCCCTTGCAGTAGTTGGCTATCTCTATGGCGCGCTCGGTATTGAGGCTATCGCTGAAGATGATGTACTTGATCTGCGGATCGACACGTAGCTCGCGGTAGCGAGCGATCACCTTGTCGGTGAAGGCCAGCGGATCACCGCTGTCGTGGCGCAGGCTAGTGAAGAGCATGGCATGCTTTTTGCTGAAGTTCTGCATGAAGACATCGGTCGTATAGGTGTCGGTCAGTACCGTACCGAGGTCGCCGTCGTAGACGTTGATCCAGTCCTCCATGGCCATGTAGTTGGCCATTTTGTAGCCAAACATCGCTCCATGAAACTGTATCCACTCATGCGGATGTGTCCCCGACACCCTAAGGCCTAGGCGATAGGCTATATAGACGTTGCTCGTGCCAAAGAGGCAGGTCGGGGCGTGAGCCTTGAGGAGCTCTGTCATGCGATACTCTACCTCGTAGCTGAAGCGCCGACGCATACCAAACATAGAGAACGTTATCCCCTCCTGCTCCAGCGTCTGTGCCTTGCGCACGATAGCCTGCTCGGCATACGCCATATCGGGGCGCATACCCATCATCTCAAAGTACAGCTCGCTCACTAGAGCCAGTAGAGGCGTCTCCCACAGCGTAACGCGGTAGAGCAACCCCTCGGCGACTATGGAGAGATGCCCCTGAGCATCGAGCGAGGCCTGCACCTCGTCGGGGTCGAAGCGGAAGCCTCGCAAGAAGTCGATGTAGGTGGGGGGTAGGTAGGGTAGCTCCCGCAGGAGAAACTGCACCTCATCACGGCTCAGAGCTAGCGATGCCATGGCCTTGATCTCGGCATTGAGCCTCTCGACGAAGCCCTCGGGATAAGCAACACGAGCTCGGTCGATGAAGCGAAACTGCCCATAGGCTCTAGGATACAGCTTGCTGTAGGCGTAGCTGGTGGTAAACTTGTAGAGGTCGGTATCGAGCACCGAACGAATGATAGCCATTGCGATAGCGAGAATGAAGATTTATACTTGATCGTACCATACCACTAGTGGCGTGATACCTAGCTGGGCACATCGGGCTCCGATGGCCGTAGCCTCGGACGTACGCACACGGCCCGATCGGGCTACGAGTACGAGGGCTGTATGAGGCTGTACACATGCCTCTAGAGCCTCAGCAAGGCTAGAGGCTAGGCGTAGCTCCATACCTCTAGCAGCACACAGGGCTTGGCTCTCTGCGAGGAGTCGATACACCTCCTCAGCTCTCTGATCGGAGGAGGCAGAGACCACAAACACATGCTCTAGGGATCGATGCCGACACTCTGCCTCGAGAGCCAGACACAGGGCATGCCCCGAGGGAGTACAGCCGAGGAGCCTCGCCTCGGGGAGAAAGCGTAGCAGGTGCCCAAGGGCTAGAATACGCCCCGTGAGAGAGAGCTCGAGGGCAAGGAGCAGCAGGGGCACCCCTAGTGCTACGGCCACTACGAGGATATAGAGCATGAGAGGCCCACCATAGCTCTGCCTAGCCGAGCGTATCAAGACAGGATCGAGCTGCTCCAGCATATGCCCCTCATCAAGCACTAGAGCATTGACGCGAGCATACTCGGCTCGTGCCTCGAGGTCTGCGAGCATAGTAGCGCGAGCGGAGGCACTAGTCGGCATAGAGCTAAGCCCTAAGCTATCGACAAGATAGTGCCCCGAGCGTACCTGCTCTATGGCATGGGCTAGACGATCGGTGTAGTCGCGGAGGGCAGCCACATACTGCTCGCGCGCGAAACGCTCGTATTCGTGAGCGATCTCTGCGAAGAAGACCTCAGCAAAGGCAGGCGTACAGTTGGCCGTGAGGAAGAGCTCTATGAGATTGCCCTCCATGTGTCGCTGTAGATGCTTGTCAAATCGCTCCTGTGTATCGACATCGCTCATCTTATGGAGCTCGAGCTGGGGGTAACGAGTCGGGTCGTGCTCGGTACGCAGAGCTAGCACGGCTCCCACGGCCGTCTGTATCGTATCACCATAGGGCACTAGCGTACGCTCGCCCTGCTCTATAGGGGCTCCTAGGTACTGCCCACGCAGGCCCTCTATCCACACGCCCTCGGCTGTAGGCACGATGGTAGCACGCCAATGGTCGAAGACATCTCGCTGACCGACGAAACGTATATCGACGGGGCGAGTGGCATAGACGTCTTGCCCCTGAGCTCGATAGGTAACAGAGTAATTGACCCGCTCGCCAGCCTCTATTACGAGGCGTGTAGACTCGAAGTATTTGAGCGCGACATCGCGGTCGAAGGGATTGGTCATCGCCCAGTAGAGGCGCGGGCGATCCTCTAGGCGTATCTGCGCATCGGTGATGGTCGGGTCGCTGTACTTGACCCTAAAGGTGGTGAAGTATTCCCTCAAAGGCATCGGCTGGCGGTGCCGAAGCCCTAGATAACAGCCCAGTGCTAGCACCACACCTAGCACGATGTAGTACCAGCGGCGCACCACGAGCCAGCGAACGAGTGGGCGTAGTCTATCGATAGGCGTGGTATCAGTCGTCATCGCTAGTAGGTCTTAGCTCCTCGGGGAGCAGTTTGTCGATGCTATCGCTTTGGTTGGCTCGAGAGCGGAGCGTACGTATGTGCGCCTGCACCACATCGTGCGACAAGAGGTCTACGTTGGTAACGTGGCTATCGGAGAGGATGAATTCGCCATACTGATTGCAGCTAGCGATGAAGCTCTCCACCACGCGCGCCACCTCGGTGTGGTAAGGCAGTAGGCAGCGGTAGATCATATACTCCTCGCCCCACAGCTCCTCCTCGACGCGCCCCCCGACACCCGTACAGGCATCGGCCAGCTCGCGGCTCATGAGCTCGCGCTGGTAGGGCTCCCAGCGAGCGAAGTCGCGGTGTATGCAGTAGCCATTGATACGTATCAAGGTGCCCTCGCCTCCGAGGCCACTAGAGAGGACGACCTGCTGCTCGTCTAGCAGATCGCTCAGCACACGCATCTTGAGGTCGAGGTGAGCTAGCAGGGCCCATGCTCGGGCCTCGCCAGTGAGCTCGGGCAGTAGCCCCTCGATAAAGCGAAGCACACGTATGCTCCCAGTACACGCTAGATGTGTGAAGACATGGCTAAGCATGGCTGTGGGGGTAGTCCCATCGACAGCGATACGCTCGGCTAGGCGCATGAGAGCCTCCTCATCGAGCTCTACCTCGCCCTGCTCCACCTGCTGTCGTAGCTCTCGGCTCTGCATATAGAACTGCCCCTGTATCAGTATCGACACAGGTTCGCTCAGCTGGTGTATGCCCACACCACTGCCGAAGCGTGCTAGGTGCCCCGCTAGGCGGTTTCGTTCC
The DNA here is from genome assembly GCA_041854325.1 of Porphyromonas sp. Taxonomy (GTDB): domain Bacteria; phylum Bacteroidota; class Bacteroidia; order Bacteroidales; family Porphyromonadaceae; genus Porphyromonas. The sequence continues at coordinate 2,725 of JBHACB010000038.1, read as the reverse complement.
ATCGATAGAGCTTGTATAGTTGAGAGCAAAGATAGCGATTTTGGCCTAGAGGGAGACGAGATCGTCGAGGCTCGCTATCGTGTCGGGCGTTATCCAGTGAATATCACTGTCTCTCTGCCACCAAGTCATCTGCTTGCGTGCATAGATACGGCTATTGCGCTGTATCTGCCTAATCGCCTCGGCGCGGTCGATAGAGCCATCGAAGTAGGCGAAGAGCTCCTTGTAGCCCACGGTATTGAGCGCATTGAGGTGGCGATAGGGATAGACGGCACGCGCCTCGTCCTCGAGGCCAGCGTCTATCATGGCCAGCACGCGCCTATTGATGCGGTCGTAGAGCTCATCACGCTCGCGCCTCAGCCCTACCTTGATGATACGCCAGGGGCGTAGGGCCACGGCTCCGCTGTGGAAAGCACTCAGCGGGCGACCAGAGGATAGATAAACCTCGTAGCCATGCAGGACGCGCTTGTAGTTGCGCTTGTCTACGCGAGCATAGTAGACGGGATCGAGGTGGCGTAGCTCACCGAGGATACCCTCTAGCCCCTCGGCCTCGTAGCGTCTCCACACGCCTTGGCGTACCTCTGGATCGACGTCGGGCACAGGATCTATACCACGGCATAGGGCATCGATATACATCATAGAGCCTCCCGACACCAGCACAGTGCTGTACTGCCGATGTAGACGCTCTATAGTGGCTAGGGCATCGCATTCGTAGGCACCAGCACTATAGCTATCGTGGATACTGCGGTGCCCTATGAGATGATGAGGCACAGCCGCTAGCTCCTCTACCGAGGGGGCGGCTGTGCCTATAGGTATCTCGCGGTACACTTGGCGTGAGTCGGCCGACACGATCTCTGCCGTCAGCCTACGGGCTAGGTCGAGGCTAAGTGCCGTCTTGCCCACACCCGTCGGGCCGAGTAGCACGACGACACTACGAGTGGCCATACGCTGCTAGTAGCCCTCGAGCGAATCGAGGTCGGTAAAGCCATCGGGGTCGAGGTCGTCGAGATCGAGCTCTTCGTCGCCAAAGAACTCCTCATCGAGCCCTAGTGATCCACCACCCACGGTACGCGTCTCGGCAAACTCGGGTGTAGAGGTCTGCTCGGGAGCCTTGCCCTCGGCCAGGGTTACCTGAGGAGTGGCGAGGCTCTTGCCAGGGATGAGCTCGGCTAGCTCCATGAAGAAAGCGCGCTCGCTGAGCATATCGAAGACGAAGAGCAGGCGATCGCCCTTGTCCTCTAGAAGCTCCTCGAGGCGAGTCGTCTCCATGAGATAGCTGTCGTAGTCGCTGGGCATACCCATGTCCATGAGGGTGATCTCCTGCCCTTTGTTCCACTCATCGTCGCAGAGGTAGAAGGTGGTGAGCTCTGCCTTGCTATAGGCTAGGCTATCGAGAATGAAGTTGTTTAGGTCTAGGAAGGTAGCCTCCGAGTCGATCTGTATCTCACGGCGAAAGAAGTCGTTCTCGTCCGAGAGCATTAAGAAGCGATATATCATACTATACTATTGTAATGATTGTCCTATTTGATAAGACAAAGATAACCATTCCTCGCATACCACCACACCCTCCCGACCTATAGAGCGTGTACCATTACTCATAGATAGCTACACTGATCATATCTCTCTACTTGGCGGTATCCTCTGGAGAAAAACATCGAACAAATGAGTCAAAAACATAGATGTTTTTGACTCATTTGTTCGATGTTTTTGGCGAAAAAGTTCGATGTTTTTGCCCCAAAACATCGAACTTTTTTCGAGAAGAGACGAAGAGAAAGGAGAGCTTGGGTAGTGCGTTAGTGGGTGATGGTGAGGTCGCCCGCGAGAAGCCAACCTCGACGACGTAGAGGCCAAGCGATGAGCCATGTGAGAAGAGCAGGCAAGACGAAGCACACCAGCAGTAGCCCCAACCACATGCGCCCTCCTCCCTCGGGCATAGCCGTATATATCCCGATAGGGCCTACTAGTCCGCAGGTGCCCATACCCGAGGCGATCGGGATATTGTGCAGACCAAAGACACAGGTAGCGACAGGCCCCGTGATAGCTGATGCTAGCGTCGGGGGTAGCCATACGATCGGTTTGCGTACGATGTTGGGCATCTGTAGCATTGAGGTGCCAAGGCCTTGGGCTACTAGTCCGCCCCAGCCATTGTCGCGGTAGCTCATCACCGCAAAGCCTATCATCTGCGCACAGCAACCAGCTGTAGCAGCCCCTCCAGCCAATCCTCCTAGACCAATAGCGATACAGATAGCTGCCGAACTAATCGGCAGTGTGAGGAGCATCCCGACGACGACAGAGATCACCATGCCCATAAGAAAGGGCTGCATGTGCGTAGCGCGCTGTATCATCCCCCCGAGCATGGTCATGAGCGCATCGATCGATGGGCCTACCAGCACCGACATCCCTACGCCTAGAAGTAGGACAACGGAGGGCGTCACAAGTATATCGAGCTTGGTCTGTCGGTACACGAGCTTGCCAAGCTCGATAGCTACTACCGTAGCGATATAAGCCCCGACAGGGCCACCTAGCTCCATTCCGGCCAGCCCTACGGCCACAGCCGAGAAGAGCAGCACTCCACGAGCTCCCAGCGACGTGGCGATAGCCATGGCGATAGCAGCACCTGTAGCACGCTTGGCGTAGGAGGCGACAGTGATGAGGGGCTCGAGCCCTAGCCGTTCGCCTAGGGTCTGTAGGATAGTGCCCATGAGTAGCGAGGCAAACAGCCCGAGCG
>JBHACB010000037.1:0-48148 GCA_041854325.1 Porphyromonas sp. | reverse complement strand
GTAGTGGAAGCATGGTACTAGGGTAGGCGACGACGTTGTCCCCTCCGCGCTCCCAGCTGTAGCTCTCGGGGTGTACGATCCAGCCTCGCATCTGCTCAGGGATGGCCTGGCGCGCAGACGGAGGCGTACGACTACCTTTGGAGGAGCGTGTAGTACCCTCGCCATGCTTGCGTAGTACTGCCATGAACAATCCCTCCCCCTTGGCTCGATGAGGCATCATACGATAGCAGGGAAAGGGAGCGAAAGGAGATCGCCATACCTCGCTGGGCAGGTCGTCAAGAGATATAGGGGAGGCCCCTAGGGTATCGATGATGTAGGCAACGATGTCCTCGTTCTCAGCCTTGTCGAAGGTGCAGGTGCTATATATCAGTATCCCTCCAGGGCGCAGAGCGGGCCATAGATCATCCAATATACTACGCTGTCGCTCGGCACACATCTGTGGAGCCGAGGGCGACCATTCCTCTCTCGCCACACGATCTTTGCGAAACATCCCTTCACCCGAACATGGGGCGTCCACTAGGGCGAGATCAAAGGCCGAGGAGGCTAGCCCTAGCCGCTGTGGTGTCGAGGAGGTAACGATGCTGTAGGGCGATCCCCACTTGTGTATATTCTCCATGAGGATATTGGCACGGTGGTGCATGACCTCGTTGCTGACGAGTACACTACCGCGCGGTAGGAGATCAAGTAGTAGTGTGCTCTTACCTCCAGGGGCAGCACAGAGGTCGAGCGCATGCAGGGGGGTGTCTCCCAGCAAGCTACGAACTTGATAGAGGAGCATCGAGGAGGCTTCCTGCACGTAGTACAGACCACCATGTAGCGCTGCATCGCCTGTGAAGGTAGGGCGAGCCTCGAGATATTGTCCCCAAGGGCACCAAGGGATAGGCTCTGTACCCATAGGGAGCGTAGCTTGGCCTCTAGTACGGCTCTGAGATAGGCGAATAGAGGTAGGTGCAGGGCTGTCGAGAGCCTTCAAGAGTAGAGCTGCTTCTTGCTCCCCAAGGAGCTCCTGCATGCGCCGGACGAAGGCCGAGGGTAGTATAGCCATTGCGTAGATCAATGCGTGGAGCTAGGCTCGCTGGGCTCTGCCTTATTGGAGCTTTTGTCTCGTCTCTTCATCTTCTCATCGATGAGGCGTATGTATGCCTCATCTTGGAGGACAAAGCGCATGTATACCGAGTATATCGCCATGGTGATCGGTAGAGCGATCAACATGCCAAAGAAGCCTAGCAAGTAGCCCCATATCGCCAGTGCGAGCAGTATGAGAGAGGGGCGCATCCCCATGCTGGAGCCCATGATACGTGGTACGAGGAATGTATCCTGTATCACCTGCACGATCATCAAGACACCGAAGGCTAGAAGCAAGCAGAAGAATGCCCCTTGGCCAGTCTGTGCCGACATCAGCAGTGCTGCTAGCCCTAGAGGAAGAATACCTAGAGCCTGCATGTAGGGAATGAAGTTGAGCAGACCGATGAAGATACCCATAGCGGTAGCCATCGGTAGCCCGATGATGTTGAAGCCAATGGTGAGGAGTGTCCCTACACTGAGTGCGATCAAGGCTTGGCCACGGAAGTAGCTATTCATGTAGTAGTCCGTCTCGAGCATGATGGCCTTGAGTGTGGGGCGAGCAGACATGGGGAATAGGTTGAGTAGCCCATGTGCCAGCCCCTCGAAGTCTACCATAATGAAGATGAAGTAGATGATCCCCATGGCGAAGACAAGGCTCCAAGAGAAGACCGATAGAGTGCCACTGACTATACCGCCTGCCTGATCCCAAATGGTGCGCAGAGTCTCAGCGATCTTGTCTGGGCTCAAGTTGTCTAGTAGGTGATTCAGATTGACCGTATTGCGCACGTAGTCGAGTACAGACTGTGGGATAAGCATTTCGACAAGGCTTCGGCCTTCGTTGTAGTGCGATAGGGCCTGGAGCGTTTTGCTAACCTCTGCCTCTATAGAGGGAACTAAGTAGAGCCCAGCCAGTGTTAGGACCAAAGCCAAGAGTACGAAAACGATCAAGACCGCAATACCTCGGCTACGTACGTATAGGCGTCTCTGTATGAAGCGCACCAAAGGCATCAATACATAGGCGAAGATACCAGCGAGCAAGAAAGGGAGCAATACCTCCCAAATGCTACTAAGGATAACGCCTAGGAGCCATATCCCTAGAAGTAGTAGGGCTACACGTACTGTGCGGTCGAGAGTGAATGGTTGGTTGAGGAAAGGGGTCATATCCGTTTGTGCTTGTTTATATCAATATGTCGCCCTCGCATCGGTAGCGAAGGGGAATAGGGTAGAGGGCGTTCGTAGGCGAGCCATTGCTTGCTGTAGCTCTATTACGAGCGCGGGATGTTGGGCCGCAAGGTCGTATGTCTCACCGAGGTCGTTCTCAAGGTTGTAGAGCTCATAGCGGGGCTTATCGGTGTTGACTCCCAAGGCGATGAGCTTCCACTTGCCTCTACGTATGGCTTGCTTGCCTTTCTCTTCGTGAAGCTCCCAATAGAGCTCTCGATCTCTGTCGATCTCTCCCTGGCCAAGGAGTAGAGGTAGGAGCGATACGCCATCACTCGCGTTGGTGGCTCTCGTCCTCGAGGTGTAGTGCTCTAGCAGGGCAGCAAAGGTAGGGTAGAGATCCCACTGTGTACATGGCGATGTTATCTCTATTCCCCGTGGGAGAGAGGCAGGGAAGTGTGCGATCATAGGCACACGTATGCCCCCCTCGTAGAGGTCGCGCTTGGTACCTCGTAGAGGGCCATTGCTATCGAAGTAGGCCGGGTCGGCTCCACCCTCTCGGTGAGGGCCATTGTCGCTGGTGAATATGATTATCGTCTCTCTATCGATGCCTAGATGAGAGAGGAGGCGACGCAGATCACCCACATAGTGATCTAGGCGAGAGACCATGGCCGCAAAAGACGCGTGAGCATCCTCTGTCGAGGGATAGTCCCATGCCCCTCGACTTGTCCATGAGAGTGGCTCTAGTCGAGCTCGATAGCTGTGATAAATGCTGTCGTGTGGGAGGTTGAGCTCGGCATGGGGTAGGGTATAGGCCAGCATGGCGAAGAAGGGGCGACCCTGAACGCTAGCCTCGGTGATGAAGTCCTTGGCATGCTGATGAATGAGGTCTAGCGCATAGATAGCACGACCATCATCGGCATTACCTGCTAGAGGGAGGTATTGGCGCCCCTGCCATAGGTGCTCGGGATAGTGGTAGTGGGCTTGACGCTGGCAGTTGTAGCCTACGAAGCTATCGAAGCCTTTATCTAGGGGTTCTGACCCCGATCCTGGATAGCCAAGCCCCCACTTGCCGAAAAGCCCCGTACGATAGCCTGCCTCAGCATACAGCTGAGCTATGGTATGGGCAGGGCCTAGAGGAAGCTGTCCCTCGGGTTGTACCTCACGATTGCCTCGTATGCGTGTATGCCCTGTGTGAAACCCCGTCATTAGGGATGCTCGCGAGGGGGCACTGACCGATGCGCCAGCATAGAACTGTGTGAAGCGAACGCCCTCGTGGGCCAAGGCATCAATATGAGGAGTGCTGATGCGCTGCTGGCCATAGCACCCTATATCACCATAGCCCAGATCATCAGCTAGTATTAGGACTACGTTGGGCATCTTCTTCTCCTCGGCATAGAGTGCCAAAATGCACGATGCCATGGAGACGACAGAGCCGATACCTTTAGCGACCATGAGATATACCGATCGTGGAGGTGAACTAGAGGGGGATCTTGGCTACACGATCGGTGTGGCGCCCGCCCTCAAAGCTTGCAGATAGGAAAGCCTCGACAATAGCTCTGCACTCCTCGTGCGATACGAAACGCCCAGGGACGGATAGGACGTTGGCGTCGTTGTGCTCACGTGCCAGACGCGCTATCTCTGCACTCCACGATAGGGCTGCACGCACCTTAGGGTGCTTGTTGAGTGCCATGCTGATACCATTGCCCGAGCCACACACAGCGATACCCCAGGTGAGCTCGCCTTGGTCTATGGCACGGCCTAGGGCATGGGCAAAGTCGGGGTAGTCGGCTCGCTCCTCACTATGGGTGCCGTAGTCGACGCACTCGATACCCTTCTCTTGCAGGAGGGTCTTGATAAACTCCTTCATGGGGTATCCGGCATGGTCTGAGCAGAGCCCCCAGCGGTTTGTATTCTGTGTCATAGTGTTTGTGGTGTAAAGAGAAGGCAAGAGGCTGTGTCATAAGCTACCTTATGGCACAGCCTCTTGTCGTATTGGATTACTTGGCGAGTATAGCCTTGACCTGCTCGTAGACGTTCTGAGCCGTGAAGCCGAGCTCATAGTCGAGCACCTTGTAGGGAGCAGAGAAACCAAAGGAGCGTAGCCCCCAGATATGCGTCTCATCGCCGACTAGACCTAGCAGATTGACAGGGAGCCCTGCCGTTAGACCAAAACGCTTGACACCGCGAGGAAGTACACTCTCCTGGTACTCGATTGGCTGCTGACGGAAGAGCCCTTCGCTAGGCACTGACACTATGGATAGGCGTATGCCATCACGTCGTAGGAGCTCGGCTCCCTCGACGAGAGTCGACACTTCGCTACCAGTAGCTATGAGCACGATCTCGGGGTTGGCATCGCGCGACACGATGTAGCCACCTCGAGCGGCTTGCTTGGCTTCGCTGTAGCGCGATGCTCCAGCCGTGAGTACAGGTAGGTCGTTGATGTTTTGGCGTGATAGGATGAGGGCTGTAGGCGTATGGGTATTCTCCATTGCCAGCTTCCATGCTATCGTCGTCTCTTGCACGTCGGCAGGGCGTAGTACTAGCACGCTATCACGGCCACTATGGTTCTGTAGCTTCTCCATAAGGCGGATCTGAGCCTCGTGCTCCACAGGCTCGTGGGTAGGCCCATCCTCACCCACACGGAAGGCATCGTGCGTCCAGATAAACTTGACGGGTAGCTCCATAAGGGCTGCCATACGTACGGCAGGCTTCATGTAGTCGCTGAAGACGAAGAACGTGCCACAAGCAGCCGTTACACCTCCATGCAGAGCCATACCGATGCAGAGGCAGGCCATAGTGAGCTCGGCCACACCTGGCTGTAGGAATGCCCCCCCGAAGTCGTCGCGACCTATGGCGCGAGTCTTCTTGAGGAAGCCATCTGTCTTGTCGCTATTGGAGAGGTCGGCAGAGCTCACGATCATATTCTCCACCTGCGAGGCTAGTACGCCTAGCACAGTCGCGGAGGCTGCACGTGTGGCTTGGTTAGGCTTCTGCTCGATAGCATCCCAGTCGATAGTAGGCACTTCGCCTGCGAACCACTTGTCGTACTTGGCCGCCAGCTCGGGGTGATCAGCACGCCAGCGCTCTTCCTCCTCAGTGCGTTCGGCGGCGAGACGCCCTAGTACCTTGAGACGCTCATTGTATAGCTCCTGTACCTCGGGGAATATGGCGAAGGGCTGGTCTGGGTTGCCCCCCAGCTTGTTGATCGTAGCCTCAATAGAGGCACCAGCAGCAGACAGAGGCTGGCCATGGGTACTGACAGCTCCCTCAAATGACGTGCCATCAGCGCCTATTACCCCCTTAGCCATGATGGTGTGCCCGATGATGAGCACAGGCTTACCCACCATGGCTTTGGCCTCGGTGAGTGCTTTGCGTATCTGCTCGACATCGTGCCCATCTATCTCTATCACATGCCAGCCCCAAGCCTTGTATTTGAGAGCTACATCTTCGCTAGTTACCTCACTTACCTTGGTCGAGAGCTGAACATCATTGGCATCGTAGAACATGATGAGGTTGTCGAGCCCCAAGTGCCCAGCGATGCGCCCTGCACCCTGCGAGATCTCTTCCTGAATGCCTCCGTCCGAGATATAGGCGTAGATCGTTTGGCTCATGAGCCAGCCAAAGCGGTTCTCTAGAAACTTGGCTGCGATAGCGGCTCCCACAGCATAGACATGCCCCTGACCTAGTGGCCCCGAGGTGTTCTCTACGCCGCGCTCTACATCCACCTCGGGATGCCCTGGCGTTACGCTACCCCATTGGCGGAAGCTCTTGAGGTCATCCATGCTGTACTTGCCAATGAGGGCGAGCTGAGCATAGAGCATGGGCGACATGTGCCCAGGGTCAAGGAAGAAGCGGTCGCGCCCAGGCCAATTGGGGCGTTGGGGGTCGAAGATGAGATACTCTGAGTACAAGACATTGATGAAGTCTGCACCGCCCATAGCACCACCTGGGTGGCCACTCTTAGCTTTCTCTACCATCGAAGCGGCCAGCACTCGGATATTGTTGGCGGCACGCGTCATTAGCTCAATACTGCTCATAATACTTGGATGTTATATTTGAGATAACTATACAATTGCTTAGTTCTATAGCCCATCTTAGGGCCTGTTCCATACCTCTCACAAAGGTAGTCATTTATTACGTCCTAGCCTCTTCTGCCCTTGATGTATTGCCTTGGCTATAGCTCATCGCTCTCGAACTGCTCTAGATACAGATGTTGGCCATCCCATACGGCATAGCTATTGCACTGGAGCCAGTCGCCCAATACGATGATACGCCTATCGTCCCGTAGCGCCATATCGAGCATGATGTGCCGATGGCCGTATAGATAGAAGTCGATCTCGGGGTGTGCTGGGATCAATAACTCCTTGGTGTAGCGTACTAGATGTTCGCGCTCTAGGTCGAAGTATTCGTTGTGATAGGCATGCGGAGTGCGCCCTATCGTCTGTTTGCGTAGCCCGTGACGACGGCTGTGTAGCGACCACGCCATGGCAAAGCCTACCGTCCATCGTGGGTGAATAGCTGAGTATAGCAGGCGACACACTCGTGAGCGGAATATGCGATATAGAGCCTTGTGCCCGAAGCTCGTGGTGGTGTACTCCTCATCGCCATGCGATAGACGGAAGCGTTTGCCTGCCAGCTCTACGACCTCGCTGTGGTGATGGATGGTAGCCCCAATCTCTCGGGGTAGGTAGTCGGCAAACCAAACATCGTGATTGCCCGCAAAGAAATGGATCTCGATACCATCATCACTCATCTGTCCGAGTAGCCCTAAGAAGCGTACATAGCCCCTAGGAACTACGGTGCGGTACTCGAACCAATAGTCGAACATATCGCCCAAAAAGTAAACGGCTCGAGCCTCATGGCGTATGCTCTCGAGCCAACGCACTAGTCGTCTCTCTACCTCCATAGGATCGCGGTGGTAGCCCGAGCCTAGGTGAGCATCGCTCGTGAAGTAGATCTTGTTACGTACCGACATCGGGACCACGGGGCTATAGGAAGCCAAGCTCTAGGAGCGCCTCCTCGCTCATCATATCCTTGCTCCACTCGGGCTCGAAGGTTAGATTGATCTCTACCCCCGTAACGCCCTCGACGTACTCCACCTTCATACGTGTGTCCTCGATGATAAAGTCAGCGGCAGGGCAGTTGGGGGCCGTTAGGGTCATCGTGATAGTAACGAACTTGTTGTCATCGATATCGACGTTGTATATGAGCCCTAGGTCATAGATATTGACAGGGATCTCGGGGTCGTAGACGGTGCGTAGCATATTGACGATCTGCTCCTCCATCTCTAGATATTGATTGCTCATATTGGGGCTTGCTTGATTTGGTAGCGAAGTTACAACTTTCGTGCGGATTGTCCCACATCGTCTCTGTGTACTCCTCGCCCTATCGTCAGGTATCATAGCTCAGCTATCTCTAGGATGGTTGGGTCGATGCCGATCTATTCCCTCGGGGCATAGGAGATACTATCCTTTGCGCCTCTCTAGCGACCGAGCAAGAAAATGGTAGGTTGCTTGTGTATGGCAGGGAGCTTGCCCTTCCAGCCCGATAGAGGCTTAGTGGTGAGTATGGCTTCGGGCGATGTCAGTTGGCTAGCGATGCAGAGGCGGGTCGTGGGACGACACAGACGGATGAGGTCGGCAACAAGGCGATCGTTGCGGTATGGTGTCTCGATAAATATCTGCGTCTCACCAAGGTGTAGGGCCCGATGCTCTGCTTCCCTAATGGCTTTGGCGCGCTCGCTCTCCTCGATAGGTAGATAACCAAGGAAGGCAAAGCGCTGACCATTGAAGCCCGAGCCCATCAGCGACATCAATATAGACGAAGGGCCTACCAAGGGCTCTACTCGATAGCCTCTGCTCTGAGCGATAGCTACGACGTCGCTACCAGGATCGGCTACGGCAGGGCAACCAGCCTCGCTGATCACCCCGATGCTATGGCCCGAGCGCATAGGATCGAGGTATGAGGCAATCGCCTCGGGCGAGGTATGCTTGTTGAGCTCCACTAGGGTGAGGCTGTCGATGTCTATTTCCCTATTGACGGCCTTGATAAAGCGCCTTGCCGAGCGTATATTCTCGACAATGAAGTGCCTGAGCTTAGCGACAATCTCCCGATTGTATTCGGGTAGGCAGGTGCTGTGCTGTACCTCCGCAAGGGGGACGGGTATGAGGTAGAGAGTAGGGGATGGAGTTGTCATTGACCGAATGTTATATGCGCTGTCGCTCCCTAAGGCGCTGTGCTAGCAGTACCGTCTGCTCCATGAGGGGTAGCTCAGCGCAAAGGTAGGGACTAAATTCCGAACGTGTAATCTGTGGCTTCAGCTGCTGTATGCACCACCAACGCCCCTCAATAGGTAGGCAGTCAATCTGTAGTAGGTCGGGAGCCTCTATCTCTACGGCTAGTAGGTGTATGAGTAGACCCTGCTCACCTGCCATATCGTGATAGCGTAGCAGGGGGCGAGGCTTGGCACGGTGCACCCCACAGAAGCGTTGATCTATCAGTCGCTGTGCTGCCTGCTCTGCGCTTTCGCCCTCGTGGATCCAGCTCTTGAAGGGAGTATCGTACACTAGTCCTTGTTGCCCCTCAGCTGTGCCTTGTGCCTTGTCCTGCTCTAGGTAGAGCATACCATCGCTATAGGCGATGAGGCGCACCATAGGGAGGCGCCCATGAGAGGCGCGAGCATCGGTCTCTGGCACACGACCTATCACTTGGTGGTCGTCGTCCAGCACCTGTATCCAATGCTCACGCTCTAGGCGTCGGCGTACCCATGATAGATGTAGTAGCTCTAGGATGATGACCCCGAGAGCCGCTAGAGCAATCATAGTAGAGAGGACGAGGTCGAGCTGGTCATATGTACGAGCGAAGTGATGTAGCGATAGTGCGATAGCGAGCAAAACGGCCGTGAACCAAAGCAATATCTTGTCGAAGCGGGTGTACTCGGTGATCAAGGCCTGTCTACGCCTAGCTGAGCAACAGCATGTATCGGTCTCGGCAATGACCTTGAAGCCAAAGAGACGCTTGTAACCATAGTGTGCGATATGCCCGATGATAAAGCTACCTAACCAAACGAGCTGGGCGATGAGGTGGCATTCATGGCAAGAGGCAAAGAAACTAGTGCCGATGACGAAGAGCACTACCAACAGCCCCAAGCGTATTAGCCCCGGCAACCGAAATCGGAGGGCTCCCTCGACCTGAAGACGTGCCAATACCACCCCCACAAGCAGACAGAGCGTAGCTATGGCATATCCTATCGGCATTACAGCCAGCAGGATCAGCATCAAGGGGAAGCTAAGTAGATCTACGGGCAGTGCACTTAGCCTGATGAGTGGTTTGTGTCGGTGATCGTTTTCTCTCATTTACGTGATCGGGGGAGGTCTCTAGTCCGATAGTCCCTCTATATCGTTAAACAACCGCTTGCTCCAATAGTTCGCTTGCTCAGATACCTCAGCGAAACGACCGAGAGGCTACGCCACAAGTCCCGTGTAGCGTAGCCTCTCGAGGCATGTAGGCCATGCCCTAGGGCGGGCATCTCTAGCTAAGCCCCTCTATCTCGCCGTTTACGATGTCGATATGTAGGGCTTGGGGAGCCTTGGGTAGGCCAGGCATACGCATGATGCTACCCATGACGAGGACTATCATCTCCGACCCCGTATTGATCACTATATCAGCGACCTCCATGGCGAAGCCCTTGGCACTGCCGTAGGCTTTCTCATCTTGCGAGAAGGAGTACTGCGTCTTGGCGATACAGATAGGGAAGTGCCCCCAACCGTGTCGTGCAATGCGCTCAAGCTGTTTCTGTGCCTTGGGCGAGAAGGAGATGCTCTCCGCTCCATAGATACCCTTGGCTACAGCCTCCGCTTTCTGCTGAATGCTGGCCTCTAGAGGGTAGGTGTAGCGTAGGGGGGCAGAGGGCTGCCGCTCTATGGTCTCTACGACTAGGCGAGCTAGAGGCTCGGCACCTGTGCCTCCCTCGGCAAAGGCTCTATTGACCGCGAAGCCTACGCCTCTGGTGGCACAGTGGTCGCGTACTATGGCGATCTCGGCTTCGGTGTCTGTCGAGAAGCGATTGAAGGCCACTACGACCGTCTGACCAAAGCCCCTAAGGTTGTCGATATGTCTGTCGAGGTTGGCAAGGCCACGGCGTACGCCGTCGAGATGCTCTCCCTTGAGCTCTGTCTCGGGGACACCACCATGCATCTTGAGCCCACCGATAGTAGCCACTAGCACCGTGAGCGCAGGGGAGAGACCTGCTGTTCGGCACTTGATGTTGAAGAACTTCTCTGCCCCTAGGTCGGCTCCGAAGCCAGCCTCGGTGATCGTGTATTCGCCTAGAGTCATCGCCATGCGGGTGGCTAGTACAGAGTTGCACCCATGGGCAATATTGGCAAAGGGACCTCCGTGAATGAATGCCGGAGTGTGCTCGGTGGTCTGCACGAGGTTGGGGTTGATAGCCTCTCGTAGCAGTACCGCGATAGCTCCTGCTATGCCGAGGTCGCCTACGGTGAAGGGCTCATCGCTGTGAGTATAGCCTAGTAATATGTTCTCGATGCGTCGCCTTAGGTCGGCTTCATCGCGCGACAGGCAGAGGATGGCCATGATCTCACTAGCAGGCGTGATGTCGAAGCCACTCTCACTCGGGAGACCATTGGCTACGCCACCTAGCCCCGTTACTACCTGCCGTAGGCTGCGGTCATTGACGTCGAGGACGCGCTTCCAGAGAACCTGTTTGAGGCCTTTGCTCGCATCGGCCCTATGCTGGTAGATGTAGTTGTCGAGCAGGGCTGTAATCATATTGTGTGCCGAGGTAATGGCATGGAAGTCGCCCGTGAAGTGTAGGTTGATACGCTCCATAGGCAGTACTTGAGCATAGCCACCTCCTGCAGCACCCCCCTTCATGCCGAAGCAGGGGCCTAGCGAGGGCTCACGCAGGGCTACTATGGCCCGTTTGCCTATTTTGTTGAGCCCGAGCGATAGCCCGATCGATACGGTCGTCTTGCCTAGTCCGCTCTTGGTGGGGGTGATAGCCGTTACGAGAATGAGCTTGGCCTGTGGGGTACGCCCCTCGATGAGCCTGGTAGGCACCTTGGCGATATGCCGGCCATAAGGCTCTATCTGATTGGGGTCTAGCCCTATTTGCTGGGCAATATCAGCGATAGGGCGTAGTGCTATACTGCGGGCTATTTCAATATCTGCCTTCATATTGTCTTGATGTATTGTTGGTTGCGAAGTTATATCGGTAGTAAGTACTGTATGAGCACGAGTATCACCACTGCTATCTGTGCTATGCGGTGGGTGCGCCCACGCATCATCGCTAGGGTGCGAGCGATCAGTGTCGATACGGGGAAGACTGCCATCTGGGCATAGAGGCTGCCCGAGCCTCCGAGGAGGAGGCTAGCGACCAGTAGATAGCCAGCCCACAGGACGAGCACACTGCCCTGCTCACGCTGTCGGATACTCTCCTTGTGTGCATCGATGCCAAACGAGAGCGTTGCCACAGCCCCTAGTATTAGTAGGGTGATATAGGGCAGGTCGCGAGGCATATCGACCCCCTCGGCAAAAGCCCATTCGTAGCTCATAGCTCCATCTCCCCATCGTCGCACCTGCTCAGCGATAGCTCCCTCATGCAGCAAGAATACTAGGGGCAGGGCAAGCAATATCGCTATCACGGTGCCGTGCACTACGGCTAGAGCATTGCGAGCAGAGAGCTCACGCAGGATATTCTGGGAGACGAGGATCAGAGGTAGCAGCACTAGAGCCGATGGGGTATAGAGTACTAGACACCCAACAGCGCACCCTATAGGTAGATGTAGCCACGGAGCCTCTTTGTCTTGGTACGCCACGAAGAGTACCGCAAGACCTGCCAGAGGCAGTAGTGTCTCTACAGCTGGCCATACACCACCACTCTCTGCCTGTTTGTAGGCCAGTAGAGAACACAAGGCTAAGCAGAGTATGGCTCCCTGCTTGGTGAGCACCATTAGGTTGTCGAGCAGACGAGCAGCCCCCAGCAGTAGCAGGGCTGAGATCAGTACCCATAGTAGTAGTGCGTAGCCCTCTCTCTGGGGAGGGATCCATCCTATCCAGTGGTACAGAGGGGCGATGAGCTCCCACGAAGACACTAGGCTCACCCCTATGCAGGCGAGCATTAGCCCCAAGGCCATTGCATACGTCTGACCGAGCGAGGGTTGCCTAGAGCGTGTATATGCCATACTCAAATATCTGACCGACTGGGCTTGATGCTTTGTCTAGCTCTTCGCTATGGTGGAGCCTAGCTAGAGGCTCTCTAGATGCTTCGTTAGTCTATCGTTGAAGGCCTCTATCTTGTTCGCCAGGTCGCTACGTAGCTTTCTGTAGTAGGCACGTACGAGCTTGGGGTTGTCGGCTCCATCGGTATGCTGCACACGGCGCAGAGTATCGTCGGTGAAGACAATCAGGTCATCCATCAGTTCCTCGATCTTGGCAGCCTCTTCTTTGTCGGCAAAAGCCCTCAGTAGGAGAGCTTCATCAAATAGGGCGGTCGTTGCGAAGATGACCTCTTTCTTTAGTCTACGTTTACTTGCCATTGTCTTGTATCTGGTTAGGTGTTACACTTATCTCGGCCGTCTTGCCGATCCTCTACAAAGGTAACAAAATATACCATACCCCTTGTTCGCTCAGCTGTGCTGACGACTAGAGGCAGGGGTAGACCAGCCGGCAGTTATCCCTAGGGTGTTCGTATCGGATGGTCTAGGGGAAAAAATCGGGAGGTCTAGGGTGTCTGATACGAACGGCCTAGGGGAGCAAAAATCTTCTAAGACATAGCGGGTCTATCGCCCTATATAGTAGGGGCTGATGATGGTGTGCGTGCACGCCAAGCCTAGAGGAGGCACTGTAGTAAGGGCAAAGTATCGTATCTTTGCCAAGAGATGGCACGTTTACTAGCTATAGACTATGGACGCAAGCGGTGTGGCTTGGCCGTAACCGACCCCCTGCAGATTACCCCTGGAGGGCTAGGGACGGTGCGTACGCACGAGCTTCTGCCTTTCTTGCTCGACTATGTGGCCCGAGAGGCAGTGGAGCGCATTCTCATCGGGATGCCTAGGCAGATGAACAATCAGGAGTCCGAATCGATGCGCTACATACGCCCCTTTGTGGCTCAGCTACAGCAGGCACTACCCGAGATGCCGATAGCGTTTGTCGATGAGCGCTTCACTTCCCTCCTTGCTCAGCGCACTATCCGCGAAGCTGGTATCAGCAAGCAGAGGCGTGCACAGGACAAAGGTCTAGTAGATGAGGTGAGTGCCGTCATCCTCTTGCAGAGCTATATGGCTAGCAGAGATGGTCTCGGGTCGATACATCTACCCTAGCGAATACAAACAACTAACGATAACAGAATGAAACTACCGATTTACCTCTATGGCCACCCCGTACTGCGTGAGGTGGGCACAGATATAACGGCCGACTATCCAGACCTCAAGCAGCTCATCGCCGACATGTGGGAGACGATGTACCACAGCGAGGGTATAGGGCTCGCTGCCCCTCAGATCGGCAAGGCAATACGCCTCTTTGTCATAGATGCCGACCCTATGGGAGAAGATTTTCCTGAGTGCAGAGGGTTCAAGAAGACCTTCATCAATGCTCGTATTGTAGAGCGTTCGCCTGAGCTCTGTCTAGAGAACGAAGGCTGCCTGAGCATTCCGGCTATTCACGAGCGGGTGGAGCGACCCGAGAGTATCACGATAGAGTATGTAGACGAGGATTTCAGACCTTGTCGCGATACCTATACGGGCTTTGCCGCACGTGTCGTACAGCATGAGTACGACCATATCGATGGCGTCCTCTTTATCGATCATATCTCTACGATTAGGAAGCAGCTGATACGAGCCAAGCTCATGAATATAGCCAAGGGCAAGGTCAATCCAGGATACAGGGTAGTGGCTGCTCCTGTCAAGAAGAAATAATCGACCCTTCCCACGGCTGGCATCCAATAATCGGCCCCTTGAGAGCATTATACGAGTATGATAGGACGTAGACGAATACTGGTAGCCCTTGTGGCTCTAGGCCTGTACGGCACTGCATCGGCACAGATCGATGTGGAGCACGTGATCTCTATTGGTCGCAATGCTCTGTACTTCAACGACTATATCGTGTCCATAGGCTACTTCAACCGCGCGATAGATGCACGCCCATGGATGGCAGAGCCCTATCTCTACCGCTCTATCGCCAAGATTAGTCTCGACGACTACCAAGGGGCTATAGAAGACGCAAGCCTAAGCATAGACCGCAATCCCTACCTAAGCCGTGCCTATGTAGTACGAGGCATAGCGCACCAAAACCTTGGCCACCGCACCGAAGCCATAGCTGACTATCGCCAAGGACTACTACTAGCCCCCGACCATGCCGGCATGCGCTACAATCTCGTCGTCGCCCTACTTGCAGACAAACAGCTCGACGAGGCTGAACGTGCTAGCGAGGAGGTGATACGCTACGCTCCACGCAATAAGGAAATCTATGCCCTGCGTGCCGGTATAGCTCTAGAGCGACAAGATACTCTGCTCGCCGAGAACCGTATAGCTGAGGCTATAGCGCGCGACTCTATGATGAGCTTGCCCTATCGCCTGCGTGCTGGCATTGCAGCCGAACGCAAGCAGTGGCAGGTAGGTATAGAGAGCTTGACTAAGGCGATAGGGCTTGAGACCCCAGCCTCGCCAGAGCTATATGCCAATAGGGGTATCATGCACTACCAAGCCAACAATCTGCGTGGGGCTATGGCCGACTACAGCTCGGCTCTAGAGCTCGATCCCAAGAATAAGATTAGTCTACATAATAGGGCGCTACTCCGGCAGTTCGTCGGTGAACGCACTCAAGCTATTGGGGACTGGGATAAGCTCATAGAGCTGGAGCCCAAGAACTATATCGCTCGCTACAATAGGGCCATGCTCACGGCAGAGACGGGAGGGAGCCTTGCCCGAGCTTTGGCCGACCTCGACCTCGTGCTCGCACAGTATCCATCGTTCGTAGAGGGCTTCGTACAGCGTTCTTTGCTCCGCAAGCGTCTCGGCGATACCAAGGGTGCTGAGCGCGACTATTGGCATGCTTGGGATCTACAGCAAGACAAAGCCTATCAAGCCAGGGCTAGAGCTCAGGCTATGGACAACAAGGCCAAGACGCGCAACGACCAAGACCTCTCTATCGACAAGTACAACCTCCTCGTCGAGGCCTCCTCATCGGCCATACCTACACAGGCGCGCTATAGTAGCGAGCTACGTGGTCGTGTGCAGGATAGACAGGTGCAGATACAGCCTCGCGCACCATTCTATCTGACCTACTTCACTGTCGTAGATGCAGAGGGCAAACCCGAGCACGCAGGTACCTACTTCTCTCCCCTCATCGAGGCCTACAACGGGCAGACAGGCTTGGCCCTAGGCCTACAGTCTACACCCATTACACTATCCGAGGTGCAGGTAGCCGCACTGGGCAAGGAGCTGGAGCGAGAGCCTCAGACGGCTGTCGCCTACCTGCGCCGAGGCATTGCCTATAGCCTAATGCAAGACTACGAGCATGCCATCGCCGACTTCACTCGATCTATCGATCTAGACGCCAAGCTCTCGCTTACCTACTTCGCTCGTGCTCTCGCTACCATGCGCTATCGCCAAGCTGAGAATGATCGCTCCACAACCCTACAGGAGAGTGGGCTAGAGGCCGCTCTGCGTCGAGGCCAATCCTCGGGCGTCGTACAGCCTCCTCTACCTGCCCAAGCACTGCGCCCGATAGATGCCCTACCTGGAGCACTGCAAGACCTCAATCGACTGCTAGACCTTGCTCCTAACTTTGCCTATGGCTACTACAATAGAGCATGGCTCTACACCCAGTCGAGCGAGAGAGAGAAGGCCCTTGCCGACTATACCAAAGCCCTCGAGCTCCACCCACGCCTTGCAGAGGCGTACTACAATCGGGGGCTCATCCTCCTAGCCCTCGGTCGTACCAAGGAGGGTGTTGCCGATCTGAGCCGCGCTGGAGAGCTTGGTATCTATCAAGCCTATAGTCTCATCAAGCAGATGAATAGATAGGGACAACTCCTGTGCCCTCCCTCCCCCTGACTTTCTGCACTCGGTGCGAAGGCCGGTAGGTGGTGTTTTTTTCGTACCTTTGTTCTCTGATATTGGCGGTAGAGTAGGGAGGCGATAGAGTAGACCTACACCGCTCGATACGATGATATATGTTAGAGAATAACGAGATAGAACAACTCATAGAGGAGCTCGCCTCGGGCGAAGGCATGGTGCACTTCCCCATTATACCAGAGGTGGATGCCGACGACGACTTCTATGCCGGAGACGCCATCAACGTCAAGAAGCTCCCCCTGCTAGCATTGCGCAATGTGGTGCTATTTCCTGGACAGATCGTCCCCGTCAATGTGGGGCGCGATCGCTCCATGCGCTTAGTCGAGTGGGCAGAGAAGACTGGTGGTGTGTTTGGTGCAGTTACCCAGCGCAATGTAGATATAGAGGATCCTATGGAGGAAGACCTCTACGAGGTCGGATCGCTCGCTGTCATCGATAGCGTTACGGAGCTCCCTAGTGGGCGTCTGGGTATCACGATACGTGGGCTACAGCGCTTTCGCTTGGTCAAGATAGTAGGTACAGATCCCTATCTAACGGCTCGAGTGGCTCTGCTTGCAGACGAAGCTCCTCGCAGGATGACGGCCGAGTATCGGGCGCTCATCAACTCGATCAAGGAAAACTTCCTTGAGGCTTTCAAGGTAGAGGATTACAAGGTGCCTCGCCCCTATGCCGACCGACTACAGTCGGCCAAGAACTCGGCCTTCGTGATTAATCTGGCTATAAGCACCCTGAATATCAATACAGCGAGCAAGCAACAGCTCCTCGAGGTGCATGACCTGAGGGAGCGTGGCCTCAAGGTGTTGTCATACCAGCAGTCCGAGCTACAGATGCTCCGCCTCAAGCGCAGCCTGACCAACAAGACGCAGCGCGAGATGGACAAGCAACAGAAGGAATACTTTCTACAGCAACAGATACGCACCTTCCAGGAAGAGCTCGGCTCTGGAGGTGGCGATAGCGAGCTAGCAGAGCTACGCGAGCAGGCCAAGACCAAGAAATGGTCGCCACAGGTGGCCGAGACCTTCGAGAAGGAAGCTCGCAAAGCCGAGCGTCTCAACCCCCAGAGCCCCGACTATGCGATACAGATGCAGTACATGCGTACGATACTGTCGCTCCCGTGGGATGAGTACACCCAGGACAACTTCGACCTCAAAGGTGCGGAGAAGATCCTCAACACCGAGCACTATGGCCTCGACAAGGTGAAGGAGCGTATCCTCGAGCATCTAGCCGTGCTCAAGCTCAAGGGGGATATGAAGTCACCCATACTCTGTCTCTATGGCCCTCCAGGCGTTGGCAAGACTTCACTGGGGCGTAGTATTGCCGAGAGCCTAGGGCGCAGATACGTGCGCATCTCACTCGGTGGCGTACACGACGAGGCCGAGATACGTGGACACCGCCGCACCTATATCGGAGCGATGAGTGGGCGTATCATACAGAGCCTACAGAAGGCTGGTAGCTCCAATCCGGTCTTCGTCCTTGACGAGATAGATAAGATCGCCTCCTCGCACAAAGGCGACCCCGAGTCGGCCCTGCTCGAGGTACTTGACCCCGAGCAGAACACCGCATTTCACGACAACTATCTCGATATAGACTATGACCTAAGCAAGGTGCTCTTCATTGCCACTGCCAACAATATTGGCGCCATCTCACAGCCTCTGCGAGATCGTATGGAGCTGATAGAGGTGTCGGGCTACATCACAGAGGAAAAGATACAGATAGCTCGCAAGCACCTCATCCCCAAGACTGCCGAGGAACATGGGCTGAGCGAGCACAAGATCGCATTTTCGCGCAAGGCACTAGAACTCATCATCGAGAGTTATACTAGAGAGAGTGGTGTGCGTATGCTTGGCAAGCGTATCGCTGCCATTATGCGCAAGCTCGCCTGGGCTAGCGTTGCGACAGGCTCTATTCCTACCGAGATAACCCCTCAGCTGGTTAAGGAGTATCTAGGCAAACCCTTATTCTCTAGAGATCGCTATCAGGGCAATGAGCTTCCGGGCGTTGTCGTCGGTCTCGCGTGGACGAGTGTCGGCGGTGAGATACTCTTCATCGAGAGTAGTCTACACAAGGGGGCAGAGTTTAAGCTCAGCCTCACTGGTAGCCTAGGTGATGTGATGAAGGAGAGTGCCGTACTCGCCCTTGGCTACATACGTGCCCATCGCGCAGAGCTAGGGATCAGTGACGAGGCGGTGAAGGACAAGGAGATACACGTCCACGTCCCCGAGGGAGCTGTGCCCAAAGATGGCCCTAGCGCAGGCATCACCATCGTGACGGCAATCGTATCGGCCATGACGAAGCGTAGAGTACGCCCCAGCATCGCTATGACGGGCGAGATCACGCTACGTGGCAAGGTACTCCCAGTGGGAGGCATCAAGGAAAAGATACTCGCGGCCAAGCGTGCAGGTATCCGCGAGATTATCTTGTGTCGCGAGAATGAGAAAGATATCCAAGAGATCAATAGCATTTATCTCAAGGGGCTGACTTTTCACTATGTTGATGAGATCAGCCAGGTGCTGAAGATCGCCCTCACCGACGAGATAGTCGATTAGAACGGATGACATATGAATCCACAGCAAAGCAATACAGTACTCGAGCGTAGCGCGGTACTCGAGCAGTGTCGCTCGCTATTCGTGAGCAAACTCCACGACTATGGTGCTGCTTGGCGCATCATGCGCGCTAGCTCATTGACCGACCAGATCTACATCAAGGCTGGGCGCATCCGCACGATCCAAGAGCTGGAGACAAGCCGTGTAGATGAGGGCATCGAGTCGGAGTTCGTCGGTATCGTTAACTATGGTCTCATAGCTATCATACAGCTAGAGCGTGGTGCTGTAGACCAGCCCGATCTATCGGCCGAGGACGCTCTCGCCCTCTACGATCAGGCTCTAGGGCGTACTCTAGAGCTCATGGACGCCAAAAATCACGACTATGGAGAGGCTTGGCGCCAAATGCGCATCTCTTCGCTCGTAGACCTGATCCTGAGCAAGGTCTATCGCACCAAGCAGATAGAAGACCTGCGTGGCGAGACGCTCGTAAGCGAGGGCATAGAGGCCAACTATATGGATATGGTCAACTATGCTATATTCGCCCTAATCAAGCTCCGAGGATGAACAGATCTACGCGCAGTCTGCTATTAGAGCTAGCCCGTGTGCTCCTGTCGTTAGCCTTGCTACTCTCTGGGTTACTTAAGGCTATTGACCCTGTAGGTGTGGCCAATAAGGTGATAGAGTACCAGACCAACATCTTCGGTGTATCATCTCCATGGCTACTACAGGGCTCTACGGGGATCGCGTTCGTCTTAGTAACGATAGAGTTTATTCTCGGGGCATTCCTCCTAATGGGGATATATAGAAGACTAGCATCACGTCTAACGTTTGGTCTTTTACTCTTCATGACGGTGCTCACAGGCTACATTTATGCTATGGGCATGGTGATAGATTGTGGATGCTTCGGTGATGCCATTCATCTGTCTCCACTAGAGACTTTTGCCAAGAATATAGTCTTACTACTCTTGGCATACTACGTGATGCGCCATGCTCGCTCCATGAAGCACCTCTACTCTCGTAGGGAACGCTGGATACCTGCTATATTGGCGATCGTAGGGATTGTGGTCTTTGCCTCGGACAACTATAGACACTTGCCTTATATCGACTTCCTACCCTACAAAGTCGGCTACAATCTACGCGAACGTATAGCCAAGGCCGATGCTACTATGCAGGCCGATCTGCTAGAGAGTACTCTCTATATCTACATCAAGGGAGATGAGAGGCGCGGCTTCAGAGCCAACGAGCTCCCAGATAGTACCTGGACGTACGTCGAGATGCAGCAGCCACAAGCATTGGCTACAGGTACGAGCGAATACAGCTTCGTCCTGCTAACGCCCGAGGGCACAGAGGTAACGGCAGAGATCCTAGGCAATGACAGAGGTGTCTTTCTATTCTTCTCCCCCAGCTGGCTAGAGGCTTCTCAAGCCAATGTAGATGCCGTCAATGAACTCTATCGCTATGCCGAGGCTCATGGGTATGCTTTCTATGGAGTGTCGCCTTCGCACTCAGAGGCCGAGGCCGAGTGGCGCTATCAGACAGGCGCTAGCTATCCCTCGCTATTCATGGATGCGACTACTATCAAGACGATCATTCGCTCCAATCCTGGTCTCGTGGTGATGCGCGGTGGCGTTATTCTCGATAAGGTCGCCGTTCACGACCTTCCTAGCGTCGAGGAGATCGAGACCTATGTCGACCAACGTCTCAACAAGGGGGTAAGCACTGAGCCAGCCTTCGACCGCCTTATACTCCTTCTTATCTGGGGTGTACTCGTGCTCTATGGGCTCGTGCGTCGCGTGCTTAGACGTCTGCGAGCCACTAGATACATCAACACCAAGCCACAAGAGATATAACGAAGATACAAGAACATCATAATTATTACGGACAAGACAATGAGAAAAAACATTGTAGCAGGCAACTGGAAGATGAACAAAAGCCTAGCCGATGGGCTAGCCTTCGTAGCCGAACTGAGCGAAGCCCTCAAGGGTAAGACTCTCGGGTGCGAAGTCGTTATCGGTACACCATTCATTCACCTAGCCTCTGCTGCTAGGGAGGCTGTGGGTTTCGACATAGCTGCACAGAACTGCGCTGACAAGGCCGAGGGGGCATATACCGGTGAGGTATCGGCCTCGATGATCGCCTCCACAGGGGCCAAGTATGTGATCCTGGGCCATAGCGAGCGTCGTGCTTACTACGGCGAGACGGATGCCATTCTTACGGACAAGGTCAATCTCGCTCTAGCCAATGGCCTAACGCCTATCTTCTGCATAGGCGAAGTCAAGGAAGAACGCGAGGCTGGCAAGCACTTCGAGGTCGTAGAGCAGCAGATCAAGGATGCGCTCTTTGGCCTATCTCCCGAAGCCTTTGGCAAGGTCGTACTCGCTTACGAGCCTGTATGGGCTATCGGCACGGGTCTTACCGCTACTGCCGATCAGGCACAGGAGATCCACGCTCATATCCGTGGCTTTGTGGCCAGCAAGTATGGTCAGCAGATTGCCGACGACTGCACGATCCTCTATGGTGGTAGCGCCAATGGTAGCAATGCCAAGGATCTTTTCAGCCGTCCAGACGTAGATGGTGGTCTTATCGGAGGTGCATCACTGGCGGTGGATAAGTTCCTCCCTGTGATTGAGGCTTTCAACTAACCCTCTCCTCACCTAGGGCGGCACATGGCGCGTCCTAGGTGAGGTATTATTCATTATGAAAACTCCTCCCTTGACAAAATACAAGGGACAACAAACCAGATCGTATGAGAGCAAAGCGATTGTTAGCGATACTCGCTCTACTTGTGGGGAGTGCCGGCATGATGCTGGCACAGTCGAATACTATACGCCGTGCTGTGCCTCGCAACATCTTTGAGGCACTGGAGGGCGAGGTAGCAGGAGAAGGTACGGTAGTGATCGATCAGCCCGAGAGCGTACGTCGTCTCATCGGTGGGTCGTCGAGCCGATATGGCGCTGTTCTAGGGCGCGAAGGTAATACATCGCTTGTGATGGGCTATCGCATACAGCTCTACAATAGCAACAATGCCTCTGGCCGTGCCGAAGCCAATAGACGTGCAGCACAGGTGCGCCTCGTGTCGCCCAGTCATGGGTGCTATATCTCGTATCATGCCCCCTTCTGGAGGCTCATGGTGGGCGACTTCCTCTCGCACGAAGATGCTCGTCAGGCTAGGGCAGAGCTCATCAAGCTATTGCCAGCATGGGGCAAAGAGTCGTACGTCGTCAAGGACAAGGTGAGAATACTCAACTACAACCCCAATGAAGCCAGCCAAGACTAACCTACATACAGAGGCCAACCACGAGATACAGGATCAGCTCCAGGCGCATTATAGCCAGATCTTAGGGCTCATCGGTGAGGATCCCGAGCGCGAAGGGCTCGTCAAGACTCCCGAGCGCGTTGCCAAGGCTATGCAGTTTCTCACGCAAGGCTATCGGCAAGACCCTAGGGAGATATTGCTAGGAGCGATGTTTCGTGAGGAGTATCGCCAGATGGTGATCGTCAAGGACATCGATTTCTACTCCATGTGCGAGCATCATATGCTCCCCTTCTTTGGTAAGGCGCATATTGGCTATATCCCCAACGGCTACATCACGGGGCTCTCCAAGCTGCCACGTGTCGTTGACGTCTTTGCTCGTCGCCTACAGGTGCAGGAGCGTCTCACTACTGAGATCAAGGAGTGCATCCAGTCTACACTCAACCCCCTAGGTGTGATCGTAGTCATTGAGGCTCAGCATATGTGTATGCAGATGAGAGGGGTGGAGAAGCAGAACTCGATCACCACGACGAGCGACTTTACCGGAGCCTTTAGCGAAGCCAAGACCCGCGAAGAGTTTATGCTACACATTGGGCGTTACAAGTAGTGCCTTATCATTCATTGATTATGGACAACTATGCCAGCTACAGACAGGTCCTAGGGCGTCAGCTCTCGGACCTGCTTGCTATGGAGGGGGAGCTAGGCTTACCGATCTCGGATAGGCCTCTTGGTATGAGGGGGCCACAGCTCGTGTGGCGGCGTCTCACCAAGGATGTGGCCATGGGGCAGAGTGTAGACTATAGCCTGCACGACTGTCCTTGGGGCACACTATTGTTGGCTTCGTGCCCTCTAGGCCTGTGCTATGCCACTGTATTGGCTACTAGTGAAGACCCCATAGCACAGATAGGTAGGCACCTACCTCAAGCCTCCTATAGGCTGTGTCAGACGCGCCTACACGGTGCTATCGCCAGCATGCTCTGTGGCAACTCGATCGCTACAGACGAACTAGTCCTAGCCACCACGGCTACGGACTTTGAGCTGGCTGTATGGCAGGGGGCTTGCGCCATTCCTGCTGGTCGTCTAGCCACCTATGGTACTCTAGCGCGGCTGATAGGGCACCCAGGAGCTATGCGAGCTGTAGGTAGCGCACTCGGGCGCAATTGCTTTGCTCCGTTGGTTCCTTGCCATCGAGTAGTACCACAGACGGGGATACTAGGCAACTATACAGGAGGCACAGAGACCAAGTACAGGCTCCTAGCATGGGAGCTAACACAGCTAGCCCAATAAGGCTATGGGCAAGCCATACTATGACGTTAGGCGCGTCTCTCTAGAGGAGTGGCAAGCGGTGCTAGAGATGCACCCCCATCCACTCTACTACTCGTCGTGGTGGCTCGATACCGTGGCAGGCGGATACCTACAGACCTACATCTGCTACCTTGGCGAGCTACCCCTAGCGGTGTCAGCCTATCTCTATCGCTATGGCCACATCATCACACCGCCCTATTGTCAATACTCAGGTATTCTATTCCTCGATGCAGGGCTCGACCGATACACCCAACAGACGATACAGCAGGCGATGCTCGATGCTCTGCCTAGGCACACCTATCTATCTATCGGAAGCCCTGGGGGGAGCGATTGGCTGGGCTATCATTGGCGAGGATGTAGGCAGACGCTACGATACAATTATGTGTGGGATCTAAGGCCTCTAGGGACAGAAGCCGACTTCGTAGCAAGCATTAGCCATACCCTAAGGCGCAATCTCAAGGCAGCTCGCCGTGCAGGCTTTGCCTACGCTCCAGCCACTACCATTGGTCTTGATGAAGCGATGTCTCTCTTTGCCTCTACTACCCAGTACAAGGGATATAGTGCCGATCTCCCATTGCTCCGCCGCCTAATCGCCACAACACTAGAGCAAGGCTCTGGTGTGCTTGTCGGGATGCGTAACGAGCGAGGCCAGTTAGCCATGACCTCATTCTTTGCTCTGCATCAGGGGCGTGCTTACCTCATTGCCGAGGGTACTGATAGGGTACTTGCAGGCAAGTACCAGCTCAAAGTCTTGCTATTGATGCACTATGTACTGGCTTCGTATCCAGGCTTGTCTGCAATAGACTTCGAAGGCTCAATGCTCGAGCCTATTGCCAAGATCTATCAGGCCCTAGGGGCCCACCAAGAGACGTACCACCGCATAGAGCGAGGCACTCGTCGCTCCTTGTCGTATCTGCTACGTCGCCTCCTCAGCTAGCGTAGGAGAGAGATGTATAGAGGCCGTGCCACAATCGTGTGGCACGGCCTCTTTGTGCGTCCTGATCGCTCTCTCTAGATAGAGTAGAGACTGCTGATGGACTCGTGGTTGATAACACGCTTGATAGCTTCGGAGAAGACCTCTGCTACCGATAGGATGCGAATCTTGTCGCAAGGCTTGCGCAGGGGGATAGAGTCGGTGAAGATCATCTCTGTCAGAGCCGAGGCATTGATACGCTCCACTGCTGGGTCGCTAAGGACAGCGTGGCTAGCGATAGCGCGCACACTACGAGCACCATTCTCTATCATGAGGTCGGCAGCCTTGGTAATAGTGCCAGCTGTGTCCACAATGTCGTCTACGAGGATCACATCCTTGCCCTCTACATCACCGATGATACGCATTTCGCCCACTTCATTGGCCTTAGCACGGTGCTTGTGGCAGATCACCATTGGTATCCCGAGGAACTTGGCGTAGCTGTTGGCACGCTTCGTACCTCCCACGTCTGGCGTTGCCATCACAGCATTGTCGAGATCGACCGTGCTACGCAGATAGTCGACGAAGACAGTCGAGGCATATAGGTGATCGACGGGCACGTCAAAGAAGCCCTGGATCTGATCTGCATGCAGATCCATGGTGATAAGACGTGAGATACCAGCCGTGCAGAGCATATCAGCGATGAGCTTAGCCCCAATAGACACACGGGGCTTGTCCTTGCGGTCTTGGCGCGCCCAGCCAAAGTAGGGAATGACTGCCGCGATGTAGTGTGCCGAGGCGCGCTTGGCTGCATCGATCATGAGCAGTAGCTCCATGAGGTTGTCGGAGCTTGGGTAGGTAGACTGCACGAGGAAGACATCTTTGCCACGGATGCTATCCTTGTAATACACCGAGAACTCGCCATCGGCAAAGTGCTCACACTCCATATCTCCGAGCTTACAGCCTAGGCCATTAGCGATCTGCTCTGCTAGGTGGTAGGATGCAGAGCCCGCGAAGATTGCGAAATTGTTTGGGTTAGTATTCATTGTGAGAACGATTATCCTTACAAGGCACAAAGTTACAGCATTTATCCCGACCGACGAAGAATTATTCAAGGAAAATTGCCTCTAAATGACCCCTCATCTCCGCATGCTCAGTGAATGACAATAACGTCTAGAGATCTCCCCTAGACCTCCTACGCAAAAGCCTAGGGTGAACGGCGCGAATGCCCTAGGGTGAACGCAGCGGACGGTCTAGGGCATTCGTGTCGTTTGCCCTAGGGTGGCGAGAGGAGAGAGACACGCGTATAGCTCGTAGCCTTATGTAGTACTATAAAAGGCTAGGCAGTACACCATGTATGATGTACTGCCTAGCGCGTGGAGGGCTGACGCAATATTTGCCGATTGCCGACAGATGATAGGTGGGCACCCTGATGCCCCTAGGAGCAAGCCTCGAAGCTCTCGAAGCCCTTCAGAAGCCCCACGAGCGATCCACTCGAGATCGGGTCGATAGGGAGAATGAACAGGCTTGGGGTCAATGAGGTAGACTGGGCTAGTAGGAGGCACATAGACAAGCAGGCTAGCAGCAGGATAGACGTTGAGAGATGTCCCTACTACGACGAAGAGATCGGCTGCTTGTGTCTGTCTAATGGCTTCATCGAACATAGGTACATCCTCACCAAACCACACGATGAAGGGACGTAGCTGACTGCCGTCAGGAGCAAGGTCGCCGACCTTGAGTGCCGTAGTCTCGGGCGTAATGGGGTAGGTGCGTTGACGATTGTGCACGGAGCAGTTCTTACTCAGCTCCCCATGCAGGTGAAGCACCTGGCTACTTCCTGCACGCTCGTGCAGGTCGTCAACGTTCTGAGTGATGATTTGCACCTCGTAGTGCTTTTCGAGCTCCGCGAGGAGGCGATGGCCATCGTTGGGCTCTGCACTAGAGGCTTCGCGACGACGCATGGCATAGAAGTCGAGCACGAGCTGAGGGTTGCGTACGAAGCCCTCGATAGAGGCTACATCCTCTACTCGGTGGTTCATCCATAGGCCATCACTGTCGCGAAAGGTGGCGAGACCACTCTCGGCACTCATACCTGCACCAGTGAGTACGACGAGCTTTTTCTTTTCCATATTTGACTGCTGTTGAGGGGGTGTTTAGGGCAGGGTCAGTATCCAGTCGCGAGACTGATGCACGAGCTCGATAAGGATAGATAGCTCTACATCTTCGGGTGCCTCTGACACCAGTGGATAGGTAGGGCTAGAGAGGCGTATAGTGCCACAGAGGAAGGTAGTAGCCTCTACCTCCTCGACGAAGGGCTCTAGGGAGAAGTGTCCCTCTGCCTCAAGAACGGAGAGCAAGGGGTAGGGGGCGCGTAGCCGACCTATCTGGATGAAGTGCGCTGCATAGCGTGCCCTACGAGTGCTCATAGCTATAGCTCCTGAGGGGCGTCAGCCGCGATGGTGTCGGATAGTGTAGGTGCAGGCTCTACCTCTCCCGCAGGAGCGACGGCCGCAGCCATAGAGCGAGGAAGACGCACTAGCCTCAGGCTGTCAGTGAAGATGAACCCGCCTCTAAGCCGGCTCGGTACTACGCCACGCAGGTGCCCCGACACACGGCGTACCGTCTTGCCCTCGGGAATAGTCATCGTGATGGCATGCCGCCCAGAGGTACGTATCTGCTGGCGTGCTACTAGGCTTGTAGAGTCTACGAAGTGTAGTCTGAGCTCTAGCTCCAGTGCACTGATGGTGTCGAGCTGTGGGAGGCCATACAGCCTCGTGGAGAGTGTTAGCTCGTGGCTAGAGTCGTAGGGGGATGAGGGGAAGAAGGCAAAGGGACGATTGATGAGTTCGCCAGCGTGTAGAGGTGTAGTGCTGATCGACAGTAGGTTGATAGAGTCGAGCATACCACCCCTGCGGTTGCTGAGCCACTCTTCGTGTCGGTAGATGCTATCTTGGCGTGCCTGTAGGTATGCCTGTAGGCGCGATAGGCTATCTGCTACCTGACGATAGATGTCGTTGAGGACATCAATGTCGTAGCCTGCATACCATGCGAGCGTGCTATCCCAGTCGCGTATCGTATAGCCGTGCTCGCCAAGCAGAGCTCTATAGGTCGCTTGTCGTATGCTATCGGGCGTATTGTCGAGGTCGAAGCTCGCCGAGAGCAGTGCCATCTTGGGCATTAGCTCTCGTACCTCATCGGTGTCGATCTTGGACCAGTTGCTGTCGCTACAGCCATAGATAGTACTAGTAGCTACTAATATAGCCAAAGCCAAGGTAGGAGCCAGACGCTTGAGGGTGGAGGCAAACATAGGGACAGCAGGGTGAGTAGACTTGTCGCTTAGGCCGACTGCTCGGGCGCACTCGCCTTGCGTCCAACGCCATCAAGCACACCAGCGAGTGTACGTGGATAGCAGAAAAGGAGCAAGAAGACACCGATAGAGATAAATGAGTCTGCGAGATTGAAGATAGGGCTAAAGAACACGAAGGGCTCACCTCCCCAGAAAGGGAACCACGAGGGATAGGTCGTCTCGACTATCGGGAAGTAGAGCATGTCCACCACCTTGCCATGCAAGACGGTGCCATAGCCCTCGCCCCATGCCACCATGCGCGCCACCTCGTAGCGCGTGCTCTCGGTGAAGATCTCGCCATAGGCAACACAATCGATCACATTGCCTAGCCCTCCAGCAAGTACCAAAGTCAGACAAGTGATGAAGCCCATCGAATAGGTCTGTCTATGGATAAGCCGATACAGATAGTAGCCTAGAGCCGACATCGCTACGATACGGAAAAGTGTCAGGAAGAGCTTACTTCCGAGCGTAACGCCGTAGGCCATACCTTCGTTCTCGATGAAGTATATCTTGAACCAAGAGAAGATCTCGATCTCGTCCCCGATAGCCATAGTCGTCTTGACCCAAATCTTGGAGATTTGGTCTACGACCAGCAGAGAGACGCACAGCAGGAGCATCCATAGCCCCTGCTGTCGTCTAGTGTTATTACTTCTTCTCTCCAAGTTTGGCTTCTATGCTTAGAGTAGTATGAGGTACTGCCCTTAGGCGTTCCTTGGGAATGAGCTTGCCCGTAACACGGCAGATACCATAGGTCTTGTTCTCAATGCGAAGCAGAGCACCCTGTAGTCCCTGAATGAACTTGAGCAGACGCTCGGCCATACGCCCATTCTCCCCTCGGCTTAGGTTGGCCGCACTCTCTTGGAGGCTCTTGAACGTAGGCGAAGTGTCGGCAACATCGTTGCCCGAGGAGACAGCATTGCGACGCAGCTCCTCGTAGTCTTGTGTGGCTTGCTCTAGCTTCTGGAGGATTAGCTCTTTGAACTCTTGTAGCTCCTCATCTGTGTAGGCTAGCTTCTCTGTACTCATACCTTTGGTGTTGTATTATAGTTTATGCTTTTGATATACTAACGCGCAATACAAAGCCATCCATATCCAGCTCTGTAGCTTCATCGAGGTGATCGACCTGCTCTAGACTGATAGCCTGCACCTCACGAGCGATGTACTGGGCATAGGCGTCTACTGCATCGGACATCTCGGGGGTGCGCTCTAGGCGTAGGGCTATCTTGTCGCTCACCTCGAGCCCCGACTGCTTGCGGAGGTTCTGTACTCGATTGATAAGCTCACGCCCTAGTCCCTCCCGACGCAGTGCATCGGTAACGGTGATATCGAGAGCTACCGTTAGCGCCCCCTCATTGGCTACCAGCCAGCCAGGGATATCTTCTGAGTACACCTCTACGTCCTCTCGCTCTAGTACCACAGGCTCGCCCTCTACGACGAGATCTAGCCAGCCCGTACGCTCTAGTGTAGCGATCTGCTCCTGGGTGATAGTAGGCACGAGTGCTGCGATAGCCTTCATGATCTTGCCGTAGCGAGGCCCTAGGCGCTTGAAGTCGAGCTTGAGGCGCTTCACGAGGGCACCTTCTCCATCGCCCACGAAGCGTAGTTCCTTGACGTTGAGTTCGCTTAGGATGAGATCACTCACAGGCTCTATGACTGCACGCTGTGCCTCATCGAGCACAGGGATCATGAGCGTCTGTAGAGGCTGGCGCACCTTGAGGTTCTCCTTACGACGCAGGGCAAGCACCATCGAGCAGATCGTCTGTGCCATGGTCATGCTAGCCTCTAGAGGAGCATTGATATACTCGGGCTTGGCCTCTGGGAAGAGGGCTAGATGCACCGAGCTACCTCCTGTGAGGTCGCGCCACAGACGATCGGCGTAGAAAGGCGCTATAGGGGCCATCAGTCGGGCTACTGTCGTGAGGCATTCGTAGAGTGTCTGATAGGCAGAGAGCTTGTCCGCAGTCATCTCTCCCGCCCAGAAGCGGCGGCGGCAGAGGCGCACATACCAGTTGCTCAGCTGATCGCTGACGAAGTCGCTAATAGCACGTGTAGCGCGTGTGGGTTCGTAGGCCTCGAGCTGTACATCGACCTCCTTGATCAGGCTATGAAGGCTAGAGAGTATCCAGCGATCTATCTCGGGTCGAGAAGCGAAAGGTAGCTGCTGAGCTTCGTGATCGAAGCCATCAAGATTGGCATACAGCGAGAAGAACTGGTACGTATTGTACAGCGTAGCAAAGAACTTACGGCGTACCTCCTCAACACCCTCGAGGTCGAACTTGAGGTTGTCCCAGGGCGACGAGTTGGAGATCATATACCAGCGCAGGGCATCTGAGCCGTACTTCTTGATCGTCTCAAAGGGATCAACGGCATTGCCGAGGCGCTTGCTCATCTTGTTGCCATTCTTGTCGAGCACGAGGCCGTTGGAGATAACAGCCTTGAAGCTCGTGTCGTCCGAGATCATCGTGGCCACAGCGTGCAGGGTAAAGAACCATCCACGCGTCTGATCGACCCCCTCTGCGATGAAGTTGGCAGGGAAAGCTCGTCCACTGTCGATGAGCTCCTTGTTCTCGAAGGGGTAGTGCATCTGTGCATAGGGCATGGCACCTGAGTCGAACCATACGTCGATGAGATCACTCTCTCGATGCATGGGCTTGCCTGTCGACGATACCAGCACTATGTCGTCTACGAAGGGGCGGTGCAGATCTATCTTGTCGTAGTTGGCATCGGTATAGACACCCACCTCAAAGCCTACGAAGGGATTGCTCGCCATAACGCCTGCAGCGACAGCCTTCTCGATCTCATCCATGAGCTCCTGCATAGAGCCGATACATATCTCTTGGCTACCATCCTCGGTACGCCAGATAGGTAGGGGAGTCCCCCAATAGCGACTACGAGAGAGGTTCCAGTCCTGGAGGTTCTCAAGCCACTTACCGAAGCGTCCCGTACCTGTACTCTCGGGCTTCCAATTGATCGTCTTATTGAGCTCGATCATACGCTCCTTGACGGCTGTAGTACGGATAAACCAGCTATCGAGCGGATAGTAGAGTACAGGCTTGTCCGTGCGCCAGCAGTGCGGGTAGTTGTGCGTATGCTTCTCTATCTTGAAGACCTGTCCACGCCCCTTGAGTAGTAACGCGATAGCCACGTCAATAGTCTCGTCCTTGTCGGTCTTGGCCTCATCGTAGGCGTTCTTGACGAAGGCTCCTGCGAAGGCTCGATATTCATCGACATTGACGCTCCGAGTTACGAAGTCGGGGTGTAGCTCCTCGATCGGGTAGAAACGCCCCAGCAAGTCTACTAGAGGGCGTTCCACACCCTCCTTGTCCACTACGAGGAGAGCAGGCACGCCGAAAGCCTTAGCCACACGATTGTCATCGGCACCGAAGGTGGGAGCGATGTGCACAATACCAGTACCATCCTCCGTCGTTACGAAGTCGCCTGAGATTACACGGAAGGCACCATCCTCTGGGCACACCCAAGGCAGTAGTTGTTCGTACTCGATACCTACGAGGTCTCGTCCCTTGTACTCGGCTATCACCTGGTAGGGGAGCTGTTTCTGTCCATGCTCATAGGTGGCGAGAGCCTCTGCCCCCTCTAGCTCTGTAGAGAAGAGGGTATGCACTAGAGGACGCGCCATGACTACCGTGATCGGTGTACCGCTGTAGGGGTTGTAGGTACGTAGGGCGACATAGTCTATTTCGGGGCCCACACAGAGAGCGGTATTGCTAGGTAGCGTCCAGGGGGTCGTAGTCCAAGCCAAGAAATAGGCCTCGCCATGCCCCATGAGCTCACTCTTGGGGCTCTTGATGCGAAACTGTGCGATACACGTCGTGTCCTTGACATCGCGGTAGCACCCTGGTTGGTTGAGCTCGTGGGTACTGAGCCCTGTACCTGCTGCTGGCGAATAGGGCTGTATGGTGTAGCCCTTGTAGAGCAGCCCCTTGTCGTAAATCTGCTTGAGCAGATACCAAAGGCTCTCTATGTAGCGATTGTCGTAGGTGATGTAGGGGTGCTCCATATCTACCCAATAGCCCATTTGCTTGGTGAGATCTTCCCACTCGCGCGTGAACTTCATCACATCGCGACGACAGGCAGCGTTGTATTCTGCCACACTGATCGTCTTGCCGATGTCCTCTTTGGTGATACCTAGAGCCTTCTCCACGCCCAGCTCCACAGGTAGGCCGTGTGTATCCCAGCCAGCCTTACGCTCCACGAGGAAGCCCTTCATCGTCTTGTAACGGCAGAAAATATCCTTAATACTGCGTGCCATTACGTGGTGAATACCTGGCATACCATTGGCCGAGGGAGGGCCTTCGTAGAATACGAATGATGGTGCTCCTACACGCTGACTGAGGCTCTCGGCGAATAGGTTCTCTGTCTCCCACTCGCTGAGCATCTGCTGATTGACCTCCGAGAGGTTCAGCTGACTGTATTCAGGGAATTTTCTACTCATATTGTTACACTTCCAATTTCGTTACTCAAATCTTTTAGGCTACAAAGATAATTTATTACGTCAATAATTCGCCACTCTACTCTTCATTATGTGTAGGGCTGACGCATTTTACCCCTAGGGTGAACGGGGCGTTCGCCCTAGGGGTGCCACCTCGTTCACCCTAGGCTTTTTGAGAGGGCTACACACGCTACTAGCAGTCAGCCTACGAAGGTCCCATTCTCCATATATAGTCTCTGACGATCTACCCACGGGTCGCTAACTAAGCGAAAGCTCTGCAAAAGACTATTGTACATGAGGGACTAATGGATTGGTGCGTGCTGTGAGTATAATACCAGCTACAGAGCAACTATACTTTCAGTGCGTCAGCCCTGAGGATGTGCAGTGTGGTATAGATTGAGTATCTTTGTCTAGTATAAGTTTGTTTCAGCATAGTAAGTAAAGCAAAGGATATATCCACAGTCGAGCATGATAGGTGTACAGCTACTGGAATACCTCATTGACTTCCTGATAGGGCCCGTCTATGAAGCGAGTCCTTCGGATCAAGACAGCGAATTGGTGGGGCGCAAGCGTCCTAGGCGTATTCGTCTAGTTCGATATACTAGCGACCCCGAGGAGATGCGTGGAGCGCACGTTGTCGTTCGCCCTTCGTCATTCTTCGATATGGATATCTACGGAACCAAGGCCGCTGAGCCACAGCTCCCTCTAGCCGAATGGGAAGGTGTCCCTCTGCTCTATGGTGAGCCACGGCACGAATGGATCAATGGGGGAGAGACACTACTCCTACACGCTGACCTCATCGCCTCGGCTTACTACCTGCTAAGTAGGTACGAGGAGATGTATCGCCGAGGTGTACGCGACGAATATGGTCGTTTCCCTGGGTGTGAGTCGCTACCCTATAGGGCTGGCTTCATTCACCGTCCTATCGTCGACGAATATGGTGAAGCTCTTCGCCGCCTGCTCATAGAGAGTGGTATCGTGCACAAGGCACGGGTGCGCCTAGAGGAGCGCAAGCCGTTCTTTGACAAAGTCAATCTGACACATGATGTAGATCAGCCCTATCAGTATAGAGGGCTCAAGGGGTATGTACGTGCCCTAATCAATGGCCGTAACCCTATTAAGATGCTTCGCCGATGCTTTGGTTCGCCCAAGAATGATGCCTACTTTACATTCCCCAAGATAATGGAATGGAATAGACAGCTACAGCGCAATACGCCTGAGGGGCTTGTAGACACGATCCTCTTCCTCAAGACGCCTGCAAAGCACCAGCTCGACAAGCCCAACTACAAGCTCCGCTCGCGCTGTGTGCGTATGATCCGAGCCTATGCCGACAGGGCTCATGCCCTCTATGGTCTACACTGTAGCTACGAAGCTAGCCTCGATACGACCAAGATCGTGCACCAACGCAAGCACCTGCAAGAGACTCTCGGAGGACACATCAAGCACTCTCGACATCACTTCCTCGCCCTGCGAGAGCCCGAGGATATGCTGGAGCTCCTAGGGGCAGGTATTAGGCACGACTACACGATGGGATACGCTGATGTGGCAGGCTTTCGGCTAGGCACTTGTCGAGTGGTACGCTTCATCAACCCCAATACGCGCTCGCTAACCGACCTCATGATGCATCCCCTCACTATGATGGATGTGTCGCTACATAAGTACATGAAGCTATCGTACCATGATGCGGAGGTGTATGCCAGTAGCTTGGTGCATACAGTAGCTCATCATGGGGGAGAGCTCAATCTGCTGTGGCACAACGAGCAGTTTGCCGAGGAAGTCCATCCCTGGCACTCGATGCTCTACAGAGCATTACTACGCCTCGTGCAGGAGCTCGAGGAGGGTGATCCACGTGGTATCACAGAGGACGATATTGCATTTCGGCGAGTGGTGTCGCAGCATGGCTGTACAGAGATCAAAGTAGAGCAATGAGGCAGGTATTCATTCTTACCGATCTCTATCCGCCGGCCTTCGCACCACGTATAGCTTACCTAACGCAGTATCTCAAGCGTTGTGGTTGGGAGGCGGTGGTCTTCACTGAGGAGGTCGACGAGCATCATACGTTCGCGAACTTTGTCCCTCCCTGTCCGGTGCATCGAGTGCGCCTCAGAGGCGAATATCCTCTCTCTCGTGTACTGCTGGTAGGTCTAGAGCTCTTGACCCAATACAAGGAGCGAGTGTTTGCACGTGTCGTGAAGGATTATACAGAACGCGCAGGTCTGACACGTCCCGATGCTATCATGTGCTTTGCCTATCGCAAGTTCCCTCTGCGTGCAGCCTATAGCTTGTCGTGTACGTGGTCGGTACCTTGGATAGCCGACTGTAGAGACCTCGTGGAGCAATACAGTCCAGGGGACTGGCTCCCTCGCCCTCTGAAGCTCGGACGCTGGCGACTGCGTGCTCTGGAGCGTCTTCTTGCGAAACGCTACATCGGGCTACGCAATAGGTATCTGGCACAGGCGACAGCCGTATCGACAGTATCGCAGTGGCACGGCAAAGTGCTCAGTGAGATCAATCCGCGATGTACGCTCATCTACAATGGCTACGACCCCGTGCTCTTCGCACCACTATACAAGGCTAGCGATCGCTTTAGGCTCGTCTTCACGGGGCGACTACTGAGCCTAGAGATGCGCGACCCCAGTGCTCTGCTTGACGCCCTCGAGCATCCACTACTAGCATCGCTAGAGCTTGAGGTGGCCTGCTACACCGACACCTACTCGGCTGAGCTTCTAGAGACCCTACAGAGGCGCAGAGGACGTATCGAGAGCCGACTTGTCTGCTATCCTATGGTAGGGTATTCAGAGGTGCCTGAGCTCTTGCATTCGGCTGGCATAGTACTACTACTAGGTAATGCCGAGGGGCACGATGCTAGAGGACCTAGAGGGATGATATCGACCAAGCTCTTCGAGGCCATGGCTGTACAGAAGCCTCTACTCATGCTTCCGGCTACTGGGGGAGAGGCCGTAGACCTGCTACGCAGTAGTCGGTGTGGCATTGCCTCCGATAGCTCTGAGGAGATAGCCTCATATATCTACGAGGTGTACAGGCAGTGGCTCCGAGATGGCTTCACGGTAGCACGTGAGGCAGACAGAGTGTATATAGAACAGTTTAGCCGCAGGCGACAAGCGCGTTTGTTTGCCGACCTGCTCAATCAAGTGATACAATGACGAGTAGTCCATTTGTACCAATCCGTTGGCAATACTCTGCCGACCTACCTTATAGCCTGATGGCTGGCCCTTGCTCTGCCGAGACCGAGTATCAGGTCATGGCTGTAGCTCATCGTCTGCGACAGCTGGGGGTGCGCCTCTTTAGGGCAAGCCTATGGAAACCACGCACGCGCCCCGGAGGCTTCGAGGGCGTGGGCGAGGTGGGTATCCCCTGGCTACAGCGCGTACAGCAGGAGCTGGAGATGCAGGTGGCTACAGAGGTCGCGACACCTGCCCATATAGAGCAGATGCTTGGAGCAGGGCTCAACACCTTCTGGATAGGGGCTCGTACCACCTCTAGCCCTTTCGCTGTAACGGAGATAGCGGAGGCCTTGCGTGGTAGCGATACGACCGTCCTAGTCAAGAACCCCATCAACCCAGACATAGAGCTCTGGGAGGGAGCCCTGCTTCGCTTGGCTTCCTGCGGTATCACCAACATCGGGGCTATTCACCGTGGCTTCAGTACCTACGGAGAGTCGATCTATCGCAATAGCCCTCTGTGGCAGATACCGATAGAGCTCAAGCGAAGACACCCAGAGCTGTGTATCCTAGCAGATCCTAGTCATATAGGAGGCAAGCGAAGCCTTATAGAGCCCCTCAGCCGCTTCTCGCTCGATATGCGCTTCGATGGCCTCCTCATCGAGACGCACTGCAACCCCGATGATGCCCTCAGCGATAGCGCCCAGCAGATCACACCAGAGCAGCTATCTGCTATACTGTCTAGACTGAAAGTGCCCGTGGCCGATACAGAGGATGATGCCTTAAGAGCTCTGCGCCAAGACATAGACCGCATAGACCGTGCTCTCCTAGGGCTACTAGCCGAGCGTATGGCTGTGGCGACACGCATAGGTGAGCACAAGAGCATGCACAACCTCTGCGTACTACAGCCCGAGCGTTATCGTTGGCTCATGGAGCAACGCCTAGCTCTCGGCTCAGAGCTAGGCCTTAGCGAGCACCTCGTTCACGAGCTCTTTAGCTCCATACACGAGGCTTCTGTTCTGATACAGTCGCACCAATAGATACTATACCAAGTCATGGCCAGCCGAATGATCATCACCCTAGGGAGCAATCACAATCGGGAGTACAACATGCACTACGCCCTGCGGGCACTGGAGGGGATCGTGCACATCATAGGCCGTAGCCCTATCGTGCTCACAGAGCCCATCGACTTTGTCTACTCCACGGCTCTCTTTGCCAATACAGTGCTGCTCTGCGAGAGTGATCACAGCCTCGAGGAAGTGCAGGCATCACTCTCGGGCGTAGAGCGAGCTTGTGGACGCACCAGCCACAGCCGGCTAGAGCATCCCGAGCTTGTGCCTATGGATGCAGACCTAGTCGTGTGGCGAGAGCAGGTCTTCAAGCCCAAAGACTTTGCTCGTCCATATCTAAGCGAAGGGTTAATAAGCCTAGGGCTCAACCCTACGCAGATCAAGGCTGAGGGCTGTCAACCAACGCATATTCACCAACATCAATGATACAAGATTATGATCTATCGTACTATCTCCACACTCACTCTCTGTGCCCTGAGCCTCGTCTCGACACTAGAGGGGCAGACCTCGGTGGGCTATAGCCACGCCCAGACGCGACAGGCACTCGAGGTCAAGAAGAAAGCCCTATCGGAGGGGAACCTCTTCTCCATCTTCCATACGGCCAAGATGACTAGCGAGGAACGCGAAGCCATGGAGTTCGTCTACGCCTATATGCCCACCAACGATATCGTTGATTTCTCGGGTGACGTACACCTAGCCAATGTGCGCAGTGCCCTCAAGGCTCGCCGTGAGATGCCTTGGGGGCAAGCCATTCCCCAACGTGAGTGGAGGCACTTCGTCTTGCCTGCACGTGTCAATAATGAAAAGCTCGACTCGGCTCGCTTGGTCTTCTATGAGGCACTCAAGGACCGAGTACGTGGTCTATCGCTCCACGATGCCGTCCTAGAGGTCAATCACTGGTGCCACGAACGCGTTACTTATGCTCCTAGTGACTCGCGTACTAGCTCACCTCTAGCCACTATTCGCTCTGCATATGGACGCTGTGGTGAGGAGTCGACCCTACTTGTGGCAGCACTACGATCGGTAGGTATCCCTGCACGCCAGGTCTATACGCCTCGCTGGGCCCATACCGATGACAATCACGCCTGGGTAGAGGCTTGGGTAGATGGTCGATGGGCTTTCCTTGGTGCTTGCGAGCCTGCTCCTGTACTCAACCTCGGCTGGTTCAATGCTCCTGCATCGCGTGCCATGCTCGTTCATACTCGTGTCTTCGGCCGATACGATGGCCCCGAGGAGGTGATTACTACGACGCCCTACTATACCGAGATCAATGTCATAGACAACTACACAGAGAGTGCTACCGTCGAGGTACAGGTTGTAGACAGCGCAGGGCGTGTGGTTCCGAGAGCGCATGTGGACTTTAGGGTGTACAACTATGGGGAATTTTATCCCGTCGTACGCAAGGTAGCCAATGAGCAGGGTGTAGCGTCTCTGCGGGCAGGGCGAGGTGATCTGCTTGTCTTGGCTTCGGGGCAGGTCGCTGGTGCAGGATATCGGTTCGGGCTACATAAGGCGTCTTTTGGTCAAGACAAGCAGATCACCATTCGCCTCGACCACAAGCTAGGTGATCGGATAGATACAGCTATTGATCTCGTCCCTCCACGTGAGCAAGCACGTATTCCAGAGGTCTCCGAAGCTCTACGTATGCGCTGTGATCTACGCCTAGCTCAGGGCGACTCGATGCGCAATGCCTATGTCGCTACCTTCCTCGAAGAACAGATTGAGGGACTCGATGCACGAGGCAACTGGCAGACACTGCGTACCTTCGTAGAGACGGCACCCGACCACAACAAAGCGCTCGCTCTACTTAGCGTTATCTCTGCCAAAGATAGGCGCGACATCACGCTGGAGATCCTAAGCGATCACCTAACCAACACGATGCCACAGCCTGTCCTCAGTGGTGAGAGTGAGGATTTCTTGATGAAGTATATCTATTCTCCTCGTGTGGCCAATGAGCATTTGACTCCCTACAAGAGGTTCTTCGCTCAAGTCATCTCACCCGAGCTCCGCCGACAGCTAGCCGAATCGCCCGAGGCTGTCGCTCTGTGGTGTAGAGCCAACATCAAGCCCGATAGCGACTACAACCCGATGATGTATGCCATGTCGCCCGAGGGTGTATGGCGTAGCCGTAGGGCCGATGCTCGTTCTATGGGGCTATTCTTCGTTGCCTTGGCTCGCTCTATAGGCTGGGCGGCACGTATCGATGCTATTACAGGCAAGGTGCAGTACTATCGCGATGCCTCCTGGGTAGATGCTGTGCTGACTACAGACACACCTCAGCAGACCCATGTGGC
This sequence comes from Porphyromonas sp., assembly GCA_041854325.1. GTDB lineage: Bacteria > Bacteroidota > Bacteroidia > Bacteroidales > Porphyromonadaceae > Porphyromonas. The sequence goes on along the minus strand of JBHACB010000037.1, from coordinate 9,470 downwards.
ACCTCAAGGGACACTACAGCTCGCCTATACCAACAATGGGATTACCGACAACCCTCGCTACTACACACACTTCTCCCTCTCACAGATGACCGAACAGGGGCCTCGTCTCCTGACCTACGATGAGAGCGACAATGGCCTCGAGCAGGGCGTTAGCTGGGATACATCATTCAGAGGGGGGATGCCAGTAGACGCTGGCCACTATATGCTGGTCTCTGGCTTGCGTATGGCCAATGGCAGCGTCTTGGCACAGCTCAAGACCTTCTCTGTCGGTGCTGGCCAGCAGATACACGAAGACCTCATAATGCGTCGAGATACTACACAGGTCGCTGTGATCGGGAGCTTCAACGCTGAGAGCCTCTTGGCTTACATAGGTGATACAGCTGCACTAACCAAGCAAGCATCCTCTGCTACAGAGGCCGATCGCTCGCTCCTCTCCGTTACGGGGCGTGGCTATTATATCCTAGGGATAATAGCAGCTCAGCAGGAGCCCACCAACCACGCCCTGCGAGACCTCTCAGCCCTACGTGCTACGTTCGAGCGGTGGGGACGTCCTCTCGTACTCGTCTTTGCTGACGATGCTCAGCGCCAACGCTTCTCTGCGGCCGAATTCCCCGACTTGCCCAGCACTACCGTCTATGGTGTCGATATAGACGGCCAGTTGCTCAAGCAGATCAAACAAGAGATGAAGCTCCGCACCGACAATCTGCCTGTCTTCATCATCGCGGACACGTTCAATCGAGTCGTCTTCGTCTCCCAAGGCTATACGATCGGTCTAGGCGAACAGCTCAATCGTGTCCTTGTGGGCATCAGCGATACGTCCGCGCCACCCCAAGCGGGTAGCTGTACACTCCCCTAATCGATCATCTTCGGTGAAGCCTAGGGGGCTGTGCTGTCCTATGTAACAGCACGGCCCCCTAGGCTTTTGGCTCCATCTCCTGCACTTCGCATCTAGTGCCTACGAGACATCGAATAGACGGTCTAATAACTAATTCTTTCCACCCTAGGGCAAACAATGCGTTCACCCTAGGGTGAAAAAAATTTCCTCTAGGATGATCGATACAAACACCCTAGGGGAGCCAAGTCAAATGGTCAGATATGTAGCTCTCGGGGGCATAGCCGTAGTGTCGAGAAAATGAGCTAAATTTGTTCGTTCAGAGAAGAAGATATAGATGGACATAACATTCTCCATAACATATAGGGCAGAGTGGGGACAACGCCTCTGCATCAGTGGCTCTATCGTAGAGCTTGGTAGCTGGGATGAGGCACAGGCTATCGAGCTCAAGGCCGAGGGCGAGGACAAGTGGGTCGGGCAAGTATCTATCGATGGCCGACGCAAAGAGATCGTGTACTACTACCTCGTCAAGGATGCCGAAGGCAATGTCCTGAGGCGAGAGTGGAAGCGTATGCACCGCTTGGCGATCAAGGAGCCGTTTCGCACCATCTATATGGACGACCACTGGATCAACCGCCCGCCCAATTCACCATTCTATAGTTCATCATTTTATGACGTCCTCTTCCGCCACGAGGAGCAGCTGTCCAAAGCTGTCTCTCGTACACGAGGTGGAGAGAAAATAGTCTTTCAGATCTATGCCCCTACAGTACCTCGAGGCAAGCGACTGTATCTATCTGGCTCTACACCCAAATCGGGTGAGTGGCAGGTAGAGCGCGCTATAGAGCTACTCTATATGGGCAAAGGGCAGTGGTACGTGAGTGTGGAGATTGACCGCAGTCTGCTCTCGGGAGCAGATGTCTTCTTCAAGTTTTTCATTGCCGATGAGCAGCGCAAAGGTATTCGCTGGGAGGGCGGTGAGAATAGGCACTTCGTCTTGCCGCCACATGGGCACTACGATGCTATCTATGTAGCTGGGATGACCTTCGATGAGGGGAGCTATGCTCCGCATTTCGCTGGTATGGTGGTGCCGGTGTTCTCTCTGCGACACGAGGGCGACTTCGGGATCGGCGACTTTGGTTCGCTTCGCTCTGCAATAGATTGGGCTGCCTCCGCGAGCCTACACATCGTACAGCTACTGCCGATCAACGACACGACCTTTTACCGCGATTGGCGCGACTCTTACCCCTACAATGCTATATCGGTAGATGCCCTTCATCCGATCTATGCAGACCTCTCTGCACTGCCTCCGCTTAAGTCGAGAGACCAACAAGAGGCTTTCGAGGCGAGGGCGCGTGAGCTCTCCAAGAGCCCTACTGTGCGGTATCCTGAGGTAATGCAGCTCAAGGAAGAATACCTACGACAGCACTTCCGTGAGTGTGGGGCAGTGGCGATGAAGAAGAAAGCTTTTCAGACCTTCGTGCAGGGCAATGAGCAGTGGCTACATCCCTATGCCATGTATAGCCTGTTGCGAGATCTTAGACCTGGTGTCTCCCCAGCAGCTTGGCATCAGTACCCTAGGTACGATCGTGTGGCCTTGATCGCTCTAATGGACGACCCCAATCATCGTGAGAGTGTCCACTACTACATATATGTGCAGTACCTGCTACATGAGCAGCTACTCGCAGTGCGTGCCTATGCCGAGAGCAAGGATATACTACTCAAGGGAGACCTCCCCATAGGTGTAGCCCCTCATAGCATAGACACTTGGTTGTATCCCGAGCTCTTTCATCTCGACCGCTCGGCAGGTGCTCCGCCTGATGCCTTCGCTGTAGATGGGCAAAACTGGGGCTTCCCGACCTACAACTGGGAGCGTATGCACGCGACCAATATGCTGTGGTGGCGCAATCGCTTTGAGCGCATGTCTACATACTTCAAGGCTTTCCGCATCGACCACATCCTTGGATTCTTTCGCATTTGGGAGATCCCTCGCACGCAATACTCGGGTCTACTGGGGCACTTCTCTCCAGCTCTGCCTCTGAGCAGAGCCTATTGGGAGGCACAGTTTGGTTGCAAGGGGAGCATCGAGCACCTCATATACCCCTGCGTCCATGCCTCCGACATTGATGCGCTCATCGGTCAGAGCCGCGATGTGCTCATCGAGGCACGCCTGCTAATACCAGCCCCCTGCGATGGCTACTATCGCCTCACGCATACCGAGCAGGCATACTATGCAGGACTAGACCCTAGCACCATACCTGGAGGGCAGGAGACGCTGGACAAACTTGTGGAGCTGTGCCGAGAGGTGGCACTCGTCGAGGATCTCTCACAGAGGGGATACTATCACCCACGTATCGCCTTCGATCAGACACGTCTCTTTGGGCATTGGCCAGAGCATTGCCGTCGCAAATGGATGCAGCTCAGCCATCATTACTACTACGAGGTGCACAACGAGCTGTGGAAGCGTACAGCTATAGCACGCATCCTACCACTACTCGAGAGTACCGATATGCTCGTATGCGCCGAAGACCTCGGTATGATACCCGCATCGGTGCCTCAGGTGCTTGAGGAGCTACAGATACTGAGCCTAGAGCTCGAGCGTATGCCCAAGGTACCTACGGCCAATGGATGGGCACCCATAGATCGAATGCCCTATACAGCCATATGTACCACCTCTACACACGACATGCCTACGCTCCGTGGCTGGTGGACAGCCCTAAGCCACGACGACAGGGAGCGGTACATCGCCGAACAGCTTCCATACAGTAGCCTAACGCCTTCATCGCCTCTACATGAGGTCTGTGCAGCTATCGTCGCTGCTCATATCGCTGCTCCCTCGATGCTAGTAGTGCTCCCGATCCAAGACTGGATGAGCATAGACGAAGAGCTACATCTACAGCCCCCCTATGAGGAGCAGGTCAATCACCCCGAGGACCCGCATCAGCGATGGGAGTATCGTATCCCGATAGATCTAGGTAAGGCGATCACAGAGCATAGGGACTGGGCTGCTCGTATCAAGGCGATGCTCATGCCAGCTCGCAGAAACTAACTAGGACACAAGACGACAAGAAGTAGATGATAGAACGGATATATGTACTTGAGGAGGCCGATGTAGAGCAGTTTGTAGGGCCCAATCGCTCCAACCTTGTTACCCTCTCCAACCTCTTCCCTCGCACCAAGCTTCGCCAGCATGGCAATGTGATCAAGGTGCTCTCCTCGCAGAGTGAAGCCGAGCAGGTGCTAGGCGTACTAGAGCAGCTCGAGGAGCTCTGTGTGCGATACAATCAGCTTACCGAGGAACAGGTCCTATCGGTGGCTAGGCGTGGAGCTACACCCGAGGCGTCGATCACAGCCGAAGCCAATGGCTCGCTAGTGCTCTATGGGCTACATGGCAAGGCGATACACGCACGTGGAGCCAATCAGAGGGCTATGGTAGCCGATTTCGACACGTGCGATCTATGCTTCGCCATCGGTCCAGCAGGTTCGGGCAAGACGTTCCTAGCTATCTGCCTGGCAGTACGTGCACTCAAGGCCAAGCAGGTACGGCGCATCATCCTATCTCGTCCAGCAGTAGAGGCAGGGGAGAAGCTAGGCTTCTTGCCCGGAGAGATGAAAGACAAGCTAGATCCCTACCTACAGCCTCTGTACGATGCTCTTGGGGAGCTAATCCCTGCATCGAAGCTCAAGGACTACCTAGACACGGGAGTGATACAGATAGCACCACTTGCCTTCATGAGGGGGCGCACACTCAATGATGCTGTCATCATTCTCGACGAAGCCCAAAACACCACTCCTCAGCAGATGAAGATGTTTCTCACACGTCTAGGTGCTAGCTCCAAGATGATCATTACGGGCGACTTGACGCAAGTAGACCTCCCTCGAGGCCAGCGTAGTGGTCTACGTGATGCCGTAGACAAGCTAGGTGCTATCGAGGGTATTAGCCTGATACGCATGCAGCAATGCGACATCGTGCGCCATCCCCTCGTGCAGAGCATTGTCGAGGTGTACGATGCCCTAGATCAGCAAGAAATAGAACAAGAAACTAACCCAATAGACCCAAGCAAATGAATACAACTTTAGTAAAGACGGACTTTCACTTCCCTGGTCAGACTGGCGTCTACCACGGCAAAGTGCGCGATGTATATTTCCTCGAGGGTGGGCGTGTCGCTATGGTCGCTACAGACCGTATATCGGCCTTCGATGTCGTCCTTCCCAAGGGTATCCCTTTCAAGGGGCAAGTACTCAACCAAATAGCGACCTACTTCCTCAAGGCAACGAGCGACCTAGTCCCCAACTGGCTCATCTCTACACCCGACCCAATGGTATCGCTGGGGCATCACTGCGAGCCATTCAAGGTAGAGATGGTGATCCGCGGCTACCTCACGGGTAGTGCCTGGCGTGCCTACAAGGCTGGTGAGCGAACTCTCTGCGGTATCACCCTGCCCGAAGGTATGCGAGAGAACCAAGCCTTCCCAACCCCTATCATAACGCCTACTACTAAGGCCGACGAGGGACATGATGAGAATATCTCTCGTGAGGAGATTATCGCCCAGGGCATAGTAAGTGAAGACGACTACAACCAGCTCGAGGCATATACCTATGCGCTCTTTGCCCGAGGGCAAGAAATGGCTCGTGAGCGTGGACTTATCCTCGTGGATACCAAGTATGAGTTCGGCAAGAAAGATGGTCAGATCTACCTCATCGATGAGATCCATACGCCCGACTCATCGCGCTACTTCTATGCCGAGGGTTACGAGGAACGGTTTGAGCGTGGAGAGGAGCAGAGACAGCTCTCCAAGGAGTTTGTACGCCAGTGGCTCATTCAGCATGGATTTCAAGGACGCCAAGGAGAGCAAATACCTGAGATGACAGACGAGTACTGCAGTAGCGTATCTCAGCGATATATAGAGCTATTCGAGCATGTTACGGGATCCAAGTTTGAGCCTGCATCTACCGAGGATCTAGCTCAGCGCATCGAGGCCAACCTCAAGGCTGTACTCCGATGATCACCCCATACAACGATGAAGACCCCAAGGTAGAGCAGGTGCAGCGCATGTTCAACCGCATTGCACCTACCTACGATCGCCTCAATCGGATCATCTCCCTGGGGCTTGACACCTCTTGGCGCAAGCGAGCGATAGAGCTACTACGACCCTATCAGCCCGAGCAAGTCCTAGATATAGCGACAGGCACGGGCGACCTCGCTGTCGACCTCACTCGCCTAGTCCCTACGATCAAACACATCACAGGGGTGGATATATCTGAGGAGATGATGCGCTATGGAGCAAGCAAGGTACGTGAGCTGGGGCTAGAGGACAAGATTAGCTTTGCCCGAGAGGATTGTACGGCTATGAGTTTCGCAGACAACAGCTTCGATGGTGTAACAATCGGCTTCGGGATACGCAACTTCGCAGACATCCCTCAAGCCTCTCGTGAGATATATCGTGTGCTACGTCCTGGCAAGCCAGTTGTGATCCTAGAGTTGACGGAGCCGACCAATGCCGTGGTGCGCCTAGGCTATCGGCTCTATGCGGGGCATATCGTGCCTCTGATTGGCCGATTTGTATCGGCTGATGATGATGCCTATGCTTACCTGCCACGCAGTATCGCCGATGCCCCTCAGCGAGAGGCCATGGTTGCTATCCTTCGTGATGCAGGGTTTGCAGATGCTTACTACAGAAGTATCTGCCCTGGTATGTGTACTATCTATGTAGCTCTCAAGTAAGAAGAAGATGTATCGCTTTGGGCTCATCGGTCGCCCTCTAGGGCATTCGCGCTCGGCAGAGCTCTTTGCCGAACGCTTCGCCCGAGAGGGTATTGATGCCTGCTATGAGCTCCATGAGCTAGCTTGCATTGACGAGCTTCCAGACCTATTGATGAGGTATCCCGACCTTGTGGGGCTCAACGTTACCGCTCCTTACAAGACAGAGGTACTCGCCTATGCTGATACATTGTCTCCCGAGGTTGAGACGATCGGGGCGGCCAACGTCCTCTTGATAGATCGATCAAGTAAAGGAGGCTACCGCATCGAAGCCTACAATAGTGATGTCTATGGCTTTGAAGCATCGCTATACCCACATCATACGCAGGGTACAACCCATGCCCTCATCCTAGGCACAGGAGGGGCGGCTAGAGCGGTTGCCTATGCCCTAGAGCATCTAGGTATTGACTATCTGTATGTAAGTCGTAGTCCACGGCTAGGGCAGATCGGCTACGACGAGGTCGCGCACTACCTTGAGACGAGTCAGCTCATTGTCAATGCAACGCCTGTGGGTTATTCGCTCGGTGAGGCACCTGCTATTCCCTACGATCTATTAGGTCCTAGGCACCTGTGCTACGACCTAATCTACAACCCTGCAGAGACAGCCTTCTTGGCTCATGCCCGTAGAGCAGGAGCCAAAACACACAATGGTCTCGATATGCTACGTCTACAGGCCGAGCAAGCCTGGGCAATATGGGCCAATCACTATTATTAGGAATATCTTCTAGAGCTTATATAGGCAAAATACCTACTATTGGGGATGCCAGTTCCCTAGGCGAAGCTGTACCTTTGTCTCGGTTTAACTCATAAACATTTCTCAAATGAAGAAGATAGGAATTTTCTACGGTTCATCAACCGGCTCTACCTCAGAGATTGCTCAGAAGATCGCTAAGGCAGTAGGCGCAGAGGCCAACTGCTACGATGTGTCTAGCGCAAACGCTGCCGATGCAGCACAGTTCGATGTACTCCTCCTCGGCTCTAGCACCTGGGGTATCGGAGAGCTACAAGATGACTGGGAAGGGTTCCTCCCCGCTCTCGCAGGTCAAGACCTCAATGGCAAGGCTGTGGCCCTCTTCGGCTGTGGCGATGCCGACAGCTATCCCGATTCGTTTTGTGAGGCTCTAGCTCTCATCAAGGAGGGGCTGGCAGGTACGGGCTGTCGCTTTGTGGGAGCTTATGAGCCCGTAGGCTACAGCTACGACGCTACCCGTAGCGAGGAAGATGGCAAGCTTATCGGTCTCTGTATCGACGAAGTGAACCAGTCGGATCTCACAGACGAGCGCATCCAAACTTGGCTCGATGCCTTCGCGGGCGATCGCTAGCCTACAGACTACCTAGCATTAAACCGACTCAGAAGCTACTCGTACCTTGGTGGTACCGAGTAGCTTCTCTCTTTTAGCATATAAGAACAGCCCATAGCCTTCCATGAGGAAGAGCCATGGGCTGTCTTATCTTAATTATCTCCTCCCCCAAAGAGGCAGAAAGGGGAAGGAGAGTAGGGGAGTGCGACTACTTTTGGTTGCGCTCGATAAGCGTACCTACCGTCTCGATCTCTAGGCAGTGCGCTGCCCCTGTGATGCCGATAGTCCCACTCATGTAGGCAGCCTGCGTCTCCTCTGTGATGACACCAGCCTTGATGAAGTGATCAATACCCGCTAGTAGACGAGCCTTCTCGCTCACGTTCTCGCCCTCGTAGTGGGCATTAACGCCATAGCTGAGTGCTAGCTGACGCGCTAGAGTCTCGTTGTAGCAAATGGCACATACGGGTACCGTAGCACGAAATGATGATAGGTAGCGTGCTGTACGCCCCGTGTAGCTATCGGTGATGATAGCCTGTGTATCAATCTTCTCAACACTCTTCACGGCCTGCTTGGCGAGGTAGGCCGTCGTCGTAGATACTTCGCGAGAGTGAGGCACTTCGTCGTCGTAGGTAGACTTGAGCGTAGCCTCTGCCTCGTCAATGATACGTGCCATGGTTTGTACAGCCTCGAGAGGATACTTACCATTGGCAGTCTCGCCCGACAGCATTACCGCATCTGTGCGATAGTAGACAGCATTGGCGATGTCACTTACCTCAGCACGAGTGGGTAGGGGATTGTCAATCATCGTGTGTAGCATCTGCGTAGCTACGATCACAGGCTTCTTAGCTGCGATACACTTCTTGATGATCATGCGCTGTATGCTAGGCACCTTCTCGGCAGGCACCTCGATAGCGAGGTCGCCACGAGCTATCATGATACCACCCGCTACCTCGATGATCTCGTCAATGTTGTCTACTCCCTCTTGGTTCTCGATCTTGGCGATGATCTTAATATCGCTATTGTGTGCATCGAGGATCTCCTGGATGTCGAGAATGTCTTGGCGGTTGCGCACGAAGGAGTGAGCGATAAACTCGATGTTCTGTGGGATTGAGTGTAGGATATTGGCACGGTCCTTCTCTGTGAGCGAAGGCAGATCAATGCGTACACCAGGTACATTGACACTCTTGCGGCTACCAAGCTTACCATTGTTTTGGCATTCGGTAAAGAGCTTGTCGCCCTGCTTGTCTACAACACGAAACTCTAGAGCTCCATCATCGAGTAGAATGCGAGCACCAACAGGTACGTCCTTAACGAAGTTGATGTAGTTCACATTGATGAGTTCGTTGTTGGTGGGCACATCGGGGTTAGCCATGAAGACCACCTTGTCTCCAGCTGTGAAGACACGCTTCTCCTCGGGATTGCCCTCGAGTACGGTCGTACGTACTTCTGGACCTTTGGTATCAAGGAGTACAGCTACATCACGGCTAACGGCACGTGTATTGTTGATTACCTCCGTGATCCCTTCCTTGGTCATGTGTGCAGTGTTCATGCGTACTACATTCACTCCAGCCTCTACGAG
>JBHACB010000036.1:0-17719 GCA_041854325.1 Porphyromonas sp. | reverse complement strand
GTATCTGTGCTGGCCTGCGTACTCGCAGGCTGTAGCGTCAAGTATAGCTTCCAGGGTGGCACCCTCGACTACTCCCGTGTACGTACCATATCTATCGCTGACATTACCAATCGTGCACCGATCATCTATCCCTCGCTAGCACCTCTCTTCACCGAGCGGCTCAAGAACTTCTACTCGAGCCGTACACGCCTCGAGCAGGTACCACGCGATGGCGACCTCGACCTCGAGTGTACTATCACGGGCTACGACCTCTCCACTGGTGCCGTAGGGGCCGACAACTACGCTAGCCGTACCACCTTCACCGTAACGATACAGGTCAAGTACACCAATAGCGACAACCCCAAGGAGGGCTTTGACAATAAGAGCTTCAAGGCCTATCGAGACTTCGACCGCTCCGAACCCTTCGTAGCCGTCCAAGACCGCCTGCTCGACGAGATCATCGAGGATCTGATCAAGCAGATATTCAACGCAACCGTAGAAAACTGGTAGCCCCATGACGCGCGACGACCTACTCGCCCTGATGAGCCAACCACAACGCCTACAGGCCACGGATCTCGAGCCTCTACGACAGCTCGTAGAGGCCTACCCCTACTGCGCTAGCTTCGTCTTCCTCTACCTCTATGGTCTGGCTAGGGCTCGCGATGTGCGCTATGCCTCTGAGCTCAAGCGGCTAGCCATCTATCTACCGCTACGCTCGGGCCTGTATCGGCTCGTGGAGCAGGGCGACAACTCCAGCCTAGAGACTAGTATCGAGCCTAGTGCTGAGCCCGATGCCTTTAGCCTTATAGATAGCTTCCTCAACGAGGCTCGTGCCTCAGGCGCAGACCTGCCCAGCGAGCTACGTTTTGAGGCTGGTCTTGCCGAGGGGCGCGACTACTTCGAGGGTGAGAGCGTAGGCGAAGCCTCCACTCCCTTGGTGCCACCTCACGCTACGATACGCACTACTGAAGGCGAGCCTCCACTCACGATCCCTAGAGTGGGCGAAGAAGATACTATGGGAGAGGCTCTAAGCGAGGAGCTCTTTACCGAGACTCTCGCCAAGATCTACATCCAGCAGGGGCGATACGACAAAGCTCTGCGTATTATCAGCTCTATTAGTTTGAATTATCCGAAAAAAAATCGTTACTTTGCAGACCAAATACGCTTCCTAGAGCGTCTCATAGAGAATAACAAAGAACAATAAGCATAATGGACATTTTACTCACAGTACTCATCCTGATCGCCTCTATCGGGCTCATCCTCGTAGTGATGGTGCAGAAGTCTAAGGGTGGCGGTCTTGCCTCTAGCTTCGCTTCGGCCAACAATATCATGGGCGTACGCAAGTCCACCGACTTCCTCGAGAAGGCTACTTGGTGGCTCTTCGGTGTAGTAGCCGTGCTCTGCATCGTGGTATCGACAGTGCTCGTTACGGGCAATACCGAGAAGGATAGCTTCCAGAACGCTATCGAACAGCAGGCTGCCAAGCCCACGGCCCAGCCCTCGCTACCTGCCTTCGGTGGCGATGCACCTGCTACCACTCCCACGGCCCCCGAGACGACAGCCAAGCCTACGGAGGCTCAGCCCGTAGCCCCTGCCACAGAGGGTACTCAGAACTAACCACTCCTCTCTACTGGAGGGGATCTCAGCCCGAGAGGCTATGCCGTAACTACGTTTATGGCATAGCCTCTCGTCATTGGGACCAAACAATAGAGGCGGATATGCGTGTTATCCTCATAGATGCAGGGGCATGTAGGCCGAGGCCAGCCTCTGCACACACCTACTCAAGTAACTCAACAGAATGCAACAGATACAGCTACGCCTAACGCCCGAGCAAGCCGCCTCCGATGCCTCGATACGTACCCACGCGGCACGTGCCCTGCGCATAGCTCCCGAGGCTATCAGCTCCGTGCAGGTACGCAAGCAGACCATAGATGCCCGCCAAAGGCGCATCGCTATCAACCTAACCGTAGACGTCTATGAGCAGGGCGAGATGCCTGCGATAGACACCTTCGACGATCTCATCTACCCCGATGTGTCGGCTCGCCCTGCCGTGATAGTGGTAGGGGCAGGCCCATGTGGCATCTTCGCTGCCCTACGCCTCATAGAGCTCGGCCTGCGCCCTATAGTGGTGGAGCGTGGGCAGGATGTGATGACACGGCGCAGACACCTCTCCCAGCTGCACAAGACTGGGATCGTAGACCCAGAGAGCAACTACAGCTATGGTGAGGGCGGAGCAGGAGCCTTCTCGGACGGCAAGCTCTATACGCGAAGCAAGAAGCGCGGTAGCGTGGACCGGATCCTGCGCATATTCTGCAAGTTCGGTGCCGACCCCAAGATCCTCGTCGATGCGCACCCACACATAGGTACCGACAAGCTACCTATCATCATCAAGCGTATGCGCGAGCAGATACTGGCATCGGGGGGCGAGGTGCACTTTGGCTGTCGTATGGACGAGCTCATTATAGAGCATGGGCAGGTACGGGGCATCGTTACCTCCACGGGTAGAGCCTTTACGGGGCCTGTCGTCCTGGCGACAGGACACTCGGCACGCGACCTCTACCGCTATCTACATACCTCGGGTATATACCTCGAGGCCAAACCTATCGCCGTGGGAGTACGCCTAGAGCATCCACAGCCACTGATCGATCAGATCCGCTATCACAGTCCTCAAGGACGAGGTGCCTACCTCCCTCCTGCCGAGTACGTCTACAAGGCACAGAGCGGGGAGCGGGGTATATACAGCTTCTGCATGTGTCCTGGTGGCTTCGTAGTGCCTGCCTCTACGGCTCCCGAACAGACCGTAGTCAATGGTATGTCGCCAGCCAATAGAGGCTCCAAATGGGCCAACTCTGGCATGGTCGTAGAGCTACGCCCCGACGATCTCGCTCGCACTAGTATCAAAGTCAGCGACCCACACTCGCCTCTAGCCCTCATGGAGTGGTGCGAGGCCTACGAATATCAGAGCTATCTCGCAGCCAATAGGTCGCTCCGAGCACCTGCCCAGCGACTCACCGACTTCCTCGACCTACGCTCTTCCTCGACCCTACCCTCGACGTCGTACAACATGGGGCTCACCCCTGGCAATATGCACGACTGGATGCCGAGCTTCGTCGCACACCGCCTAGCCGAGGGCTTCAGGGCCTTTGAGCGCATGACCCGCGGCTTCATCACCGAGGAGGCACAGCTCATCGGGGTAGAGAGCCGTACCTCATCGCCTGTGCGCATACCTCGCCACACCGATGGCGAGGCCATCTATCAGCATGTGGGGCTACGCGGGCTGTTCCCTGCTGGCGAGGGTGCTGGCTATGCTGGTGGTATCGTATCGGCAGCTATCGATGGTGAGAATGTAGCCTCTGCTCTAGCCGCCTTTGGCCTCATCTAGAGCTGTGGGGACGAACCTTTGCCACAGCATATGTGTTCCTCTTGTGCAGAGGTAGGAGAATGACTACCTTTGAGTGCATTTTTTAATCGTTATAATAGTAGAATATGAGTATTTCACCTAATAAGTTCGTGAGCGTAAGCTACGAGCTGTATGTGGGCAGTGAGGACGAGCGCGAGCTCATGGAAGAGGCAACGGCCGAGCGTCCCCTAGAGTTTATCTATGGTCTTGGCATGATGCTCCCCGACTTTGAGAAGGAGCTATTCGGTCTGTCCGTAGGCGACACGTTCGACTTCGTTCTCACGAGCGAGCAGGCCTATGGCGAGCGTAGTGAAGAGGCTGTACAGGAGCTTCCTCGCGACATCTTCCTCAACGAGCAGGGCGAGTTCGATGCCGAGATCGTCTTCGAGGGAGCTACGCTACCCATGTACACACCCGATGGCCAGACGGTGCAGGGCAGTGTGCTTGAGGTGCGCGATGATGTGGTAGTCATGGACTTCAATCACCCTCTCGCTGGCGAGACGCTCCACTTCATCGGCAAGGTACTTGATGAGCACGAGGCCACAGGGGCCGAGATGCAGCAGTTCTTCGGCGGACACGGAGGCTGTGGCTGTGGTAGCCACGATGGCGAGTCGTCGGGCTGTGGCGGCTGTGGCGGAGGCTGTGGTTGCTAGTCGCCTCTAGGCCCGATCTCTCAGAGAGGCTACGGCAGGGATTGTCCCTGCCGTAGCCTCTTTCGTTTACCCTCCTAGTCTGACGTCCTCTCTTGAGCTTGCTATAGGTCGTCGCTATCGGCATAGCGATGTAGACAAGCGAGGAGGTCGTGGGAGAAAAACATCGATGTTTTTGTGAAGAAAGGTCGATGTTTTTGCAGGAAAAGATTGATGTTTTTGTGGAAAAAGGTCGATGTTTTTTGATGAAAACATCGACCTTTCTCGTGGCTCGATACCGCAGCCCTATGCAGGGCGTGGCAGAATGAGGCGGAAGCCAGGGGCACGCAGGCGGACAAGGCTCGCGGTAACCTCCTCCACTACCAGCCGATAGCTACCCGTGCGGTAGGTATCGGCCATACCCTCGCTCGTTAGCGTCAAGGTAAGCACCTCGCCTACCTTGGGAGCACTCGCTAGGGGGACGAAGATACGCTTGCTACCCGATGCCAAGGTAGCAGAGGATAGGAGGATGAAGCCCTTGCCTCGACGCTCGGAGATGAGTGGAGTCGCCATTACCTTGTAGGGGGTAGAGTTGGTCGTGGTGTACATACCATACTCGTCCGTAGTGGTCGTCTGACGTATCCGTACCTTGATGGTATGGGTCTGCTTGCCCTCGGCAGAGAAGCTGATCGTAGCATCCCCCTCGTGCTTGGCCTTGATGTAGAGCTTGCCAGTATTGCCTAGGCGAGGCTCCTCGATAGCACCCTCGGGGTTGTCTAGCGTCATCTTGAGCCCTAGACCACCACCCGTAACGCTGACTGTCTCGGAGGTAGACCCTGGCGTCAGTGATACCTCCGTGGTGCTGACAGATATATCGGGTGCCTGGACGCGTATGGTGAGTCGACGCTTGTGGTCGGCAGAGGAGATAGAGGCATAGGTAGTACCCTCGAGTAGCCCCTCGATCTTGATGGTGTCCTTGACGATAGCCACCTTGGCGATGGTAGCATCGGCTACAGAGGCTCCATACTTGCCATTGCCACCGCGCAGTATGATCTTGCGCTCGGCTTTGGCAGGGAGAGAGATCTCGCTGAGGTCTTCGGTCTTGCCGATGAGCAGAGGGGTCGTGGGCTCGGCCTTATCGCTCTTGCAACTAATGGTGAGGGGAAGTAGGGCTAGCAATAGGGCGAATAGCGTTGATAGTCTATTGATCTTGTTCATTGTCTTGTTTGGTCTTGATGTGATACACTAGCACTACTTGGCATCGAGAGTATAGATGAGTAGCCAAATGCGGTCGTTGGCCTCCTTGACCTCGACCTGTAGAGTGCTTCTGCCCTTGGGAAGCGTCAAGATATGCTCCTTGGGGGTGGCCGTCTGCCCATTGATCTTGTAGGCAAATGTGGCATCCGAGCCGTGTAGCTCGCTGTAGAAAAGCTGTAGGGCTGTGGCACACGTGCCGTCGCTACCTATAGTGCGCAGATAGGGCGTGCGCATCTCGTCATTGACCTGTGTGGTGAGTGCTGAGGTCTGCACGGATGCAACCACCCACGACGACTGCCCTCCGTCCTTGAGCGCGCGTACCTTGACTTCGTAATTCGTACCAGGCATTAGCCCCGTGAGTAGGAAGCTGTTGGTAGAGCTTTGGAAGGTCTTGTCCCCCACTTGTAGCTCATAGGTAGCACCAGTTACCTCTCCCCACGTTAGCTCTAGCTCGCGCTGGTAGGTTTTCTTGGCTTGAAGCTCCGATGGCACACCAATATTGGCTTTGGGCACCTCGGACGTCAGAGAGAAGTCATCGAGGAAAAACTGCTTACCATTGCCATCGAGCGACACCGCAATCTGTATCTCGAGCTTGGCTGCTGTGGCAGGAGCTGTAAACTCTATCGTTTGTTGTTGCCATTCTGTTCCGATACGCACACCCTTGTCTCTAAGTTCTTGCTTCGTAGCCTTGCCAGAGGCATCTCGCCACCAAAGAGTAGGGAAGAGATTGCGTATGCCTGCAGCCTCTGCCCCTTTATACCAATAGGACAACACAAACTTTGTCCCAGGTACTACATTCATGGCCTCACCGACACCATTGCCTACATCGAAGCTGATCGTTCCTCCCGTTGAGTAGGCTGATGCAGCGTGGCTTCCACTATGATGCTCGGTAGAGACACGCTCCCCATAGAGATTGTGGAAGAGCCAATGGGGGATCCTAGTCCCCTCCATCTCGAAGTCGGGGTTTTTGATTAGATTGGTCGTTTGCGCCATAGCTTGACCCGTAGCTAGCCCTACGAGGAGGAGGGCTAGGAAGTCTTTCAATCGCTTACAAATCATTTTGTTGAGATTATTAAGAATATAGTTTGTAGTCCGTTATCGCACGAGGTCGGCAGAGCTGACACCAAAGGGGCGACCTATTCGGTCGGCTAAGTGCAGCAGAGACCCTGCGGTATCCTTGTCAGAGAGTAGTCGCTGGGTGTCCCACAGCCCTTGTCCTGCCAAGAGAGCCTCGAGGAGCTGATCCACCTCGCTGTGTGTGAAGTAGGGCTTGCCCTCGGGGCCGAGAGCGAAGGGGAGACCACGCAGTAGCCCGATAGCCTGCGAGATAGAGAGGAAGGCATAGGGAGCCTCTTCGCGTAGGTTGGCCATGGTGTTGGGGCCTATGAGCAGATACATGGCACGTATGGCGATAGCCTTGGCGAGCTCTCGGTGTATGAGGTCGCGCTCCTGGCGGAGCTTGGCATAGTCGTAGTAGCCTATATGCCAGCGTCCGCGTACGAAAGCCTCGAAGATAGCCTGCTCGCGCCCCTTGAGTAGGGGTACGCCATCGCCTCTGAGCGTCGACTGCCACTGCCTATAGTGCCCATAGGCCATATCCCAGTGGTGCTCGAGGGCGGTGTAGTTCTTGCCCGAGAGGAGTGAGAGGTCTTCGTGTGCACGCTGGAGGTCGGGTGCGAAAAGGACCTTGTCGGGAGTATGCACATTGGACACGCCATCGAGATAGATCGCCCCCATGGCAAACGTCTTGAAGACCTCAGCCACGACGACGCCACGTGCATCGACGAAGTAGAGCCTATCGCCCACATAGCCTGGTGTCCCAGCCTTGGCCTCTACGTTGCGCTGGTAGGCGACACCTGCACGCTCGAGCCCAGAGATACGAGCCACCTCATCGAGTAGTGCCTGTAGGGCCGAGAGCGTATGTGTACGTGTGGGCCTATGCGCCTCGGACTGCGAGACGTAGTCGATCGGAGCATAGCCCTGGTGATACCCTCGCTCGTAGTAGTCCATCATCATGTCAAAGAAGGCCTGCGACCCTAAGTTGGCAGGGCGTAGGTACGACCGATACATCACCCCCAGCGATGCCTCCACGAGCTCTACCTCGCGGTAGTCGACACTCGTAGAGCCGTGCCTAGAGAAGCTGTATTTGGGGATAGGAGGCAATGGGTAGATATAAGCCGACTCGACCGTCTGCCCTACACGCTCATCGCATGCAGGCAGGGCGAGGGCACAGACCACACAAGTGGCTAGGAGTAACAAGGAGCTTCGTAGTGCCATTAGGGTAAGATAATATATTCGCAATAGGGATATTGAATGGGGTTGGGGCCCTCGTTGTTCTGAAACTGGTGCGTGCCTAGAGCAGGCACCACGATAAGCCCATCGACAGAGGTAGCCGAGGCCGACACCTTGATAGAGGATCCACGAGGAGCCACTCCATCGGCCGATATATAGAGCAGTCCGCCAGAGCGCGCTCGATAGGTAACGGTGTATTCCTTGCCATTCTCCATGACTTCGTCGACCCCCTCCTCACCAGCGCGAGAGCCAGCGAGGACGTACTTGCCCTGAGCATCGAGATAGCGCACTAGGAAGCGAGCCGACACATCGCTCACGAGCTCACCACTGCCAGCCGTCTCGCGGAAGCTGTATTTGATCGTAACATCGTACTCGCGCCCCTTGGCTGGCCTATCGCCCTCAGGGTCGTATATACCTAGGGCAAGCTCTGCCTTGGGGTCGCATTGCTTGAGGATGATAGCGTCGTCGACCTCGGGCTTGGCGATGCCCCCGAAGGGGAAGAGCTTGCTATAGTCCTCGTCGGGGCTATCGTGGTAGGTCCGCTCGCAGCTGGCCATAGCAAGGGTGAGGAGCACAAGGCCTAGAGCGGTGATATAGCGCAGTATCGTATTCATATATCTAAGTAGATTGATATTATCTATTGGGAGGTATGGGGGCATCCCAGATCTCGGCCACGAAGCCCGTCGGGGTGCCACTTGGGTAGAGATGCTTGCTCTCGATCGATGTAGTGCGTAGCACAGGGTCGTAGACCTCCACCAGCTCTGCTACGAAGCGGTCGCCTACGAGGGCGAAGTCGTGCACTCGCACCGTGGCACTAGCATATAGCCCTGGGCGAAAGCTGAGGCCGTCCTTGGTGCCCACATACCCCGAGCCTAGTGCAGAGAAGCCTCGGTAGCCGTCTCGCTGTATGGCGAATGGGTCGTCGGTATCGGTCTCGAGGAAGAGGTAGTAACGCTTGGTACTAATCTCCTCGAGCAGGGGGATATTGGTAGAGGCTTGGCTCTTGAGGAAGTAGTTGCTGCGGTAGTAGATGCGCTCTCCCTGACGCACCACGAGCTGAGGATTGGCCATCGTCTCAAACCGACGGCGGTGCTTGTAGGCACGCTCCATCACACTCTGAGGGGTATCGCCCTCGGCGATAGCCTCTAGGCGAATATATTCGTGCCCAGGGTGGGCGTAGGAGGCCGTGGTGAAGACAAGGGCACCGCGCAGGTCGCGTCCCTGATAGAGGAGGTCGGCACTGCCAGCGAACCGATCGTTGATGAGCCTATGGATGTAGGTGTAGAGCGTGAAGCTGAGGTTGGTAGAGGTGCGTTGCCCTATCGCATAGGGCGAGACGATAGGCTTGGTCATGGTCTCTGCCTCCCAGTCGGCAAGCATCTCCACCTCGTGCTCGCCAAAGCGCATCGCCATACAATGACCTCCGTAGCCGTAGCGGTCGCGGTAGTCTCCATGCCCTATCTTGCGCTCGGGCGATGTGAAGAGGAGAGAGTCGCAGCGAGAGAAGTAGGTCATCACCCATCCCCTAGGAGCAGAGCGTAGGGTCTCGGTGAGGAGCGACTGATTGGTCTGCATACGCTCCGTAGGCGTAGGCTCGTGTGCCTCCTTACGGCAAGAGGCTAGAGATAGCACACCGAGGAGTAGGCAGGCAAGCGTATAGGGTCTAGGGCTGGGCATGATGTTGCTGTTTGTATTGGTTAATGAGCTCGATGCTACGTAGCTGCATCTGCGAGAGGCGTAGCCCTACGGTCTTGTGATAGTAGGTCTCCACCATGGCCTGCTTGGCTCGTATGGAGGCCTCGGCACGCTTGGCTCGCTCGATGAAGATCTTATTGACCTCGGGGTCGGGGTCGGATAGGCGTGGCACACCCGCCCTCGTCGCTGCGTCTCTGATAGCGGCAGGGTGGTTGCATAGGTTGGCGGCGATGATGTCGGCAAAGTCGGCTTCGGAGGAGAGCATACCATGTATCGTTAGGAAGCCATCGCCATTGGCATAGCTACTCACGCCTAGACGCTCCATAGCTGTACGCGCCTTCCTCTGCCCCTCGAGTGCCACAGCATGCGAGGCATCGCTGTAGTCGCTAAGCGATCGAAACGCGTCTCTATCGTAGGGATAGAGCTCCATAAGACGTCGTGCGAACTGGTGCTGTAGCGAGTGCACGAGGGCATACACGGCATCATCGCTCTTGGGGTCGAAGGCATTGACGTCGTAGAGGTACATCTCCACAGCAGAGCTCTTGGGAGCAGCGATGAGCTCCAAGCCCTGAGCATCGAGCCCCTTACCGCCTAGTAGGTAAATGCGTACAGGTGCCCTGCCGAGGAGAAAGGGTCGGTCATTGGCATCCTTGTGCGTATAGAGGTCGAGCCAAAGGGCTTTGACGGCCTCGAGCACAGGGCGAATGCTAGAGAGCGAGGGCGGATAGGCATAGCTACCATGGGCTATCGCATTCTTGTCCCAGCGATACGATACCTCGATACCGTAGGGGAGGAAGGTCGCATCGATCCAGCGATCGAGCTCGCTCAGCGACTGCCTATACTCTGGTATGGGGACGACACTACTAGCACTGGGGGTGTCGCCTCGGCGACAGCCTACGCTCACGAGGCATACGAGTAGCCCTAGGAGGTAGAGCGGGTATAGTCTGTTGGTTCTCATTGTCTATCTAGGATTGGGGGCTAGGCCTCGCTTGATGGCCTCGCCTGGTATCTGTAGTAGCTTGCGTGGATCTTCTTTCTGTAGAGGGAGGTAGAGGCTACTCTTGGAGGTGCGTACTACGGGGAGGTAGAAGCGCCGTATATCTAGCCATCGAAGCCCCTCTTGATAGAACTCCATGCGGCGTAGGCCTACGGCTATCTTGACCATAGCCAACTGCTTGATCGTAAGCCCATAGAACGGCGTGTAGAGGCTGTAGTCGGCTCCACTCGTGGAGAGTATCAGCTCCTTGTAGGCAGGGAGGTCGATGTTGTACTTGGCCTTGAGGTAGATGATGAGATCCTCTACCGAGCGGTCGTACTGCCCCAGCATGGCTAGAGCCTCCATTCTATTGAGCATCACTTCGTCGGTGGAGAGTAGTACATTGGTTACATAGAGGTCGCGAGGGCGCAGGCTAGTATTGTCGAGCGTCAGAGCACGCTCATCAAACTTCGCCATATACAGCCCATCCTTGACCGGCTGTGGCGACTCTAGGAAGAAGTAGTTGCTCAGTAGATTGATCGTCTTGTAGGCTTCGTAGCCCTCGATGCCATGGCTCGAGAAGACTTGCTTGACACGCTCTAGCGTAGGTGCAAAGCGCTGTGTAGGGAGGTCGCGAGCAATACGCGACTCGGTCGTCGTCAGTAGCAGGTTGGCTCGGCTATCGGGGGCGAGGTAGTAGCGGTAGAGTGTAGCCTTGTCCACTGCGAGCTCGTTGCGGTACCACGAGCGGAGCATGGGGGCGGGGTTGTATCCGAGGACGTAGTCGGCATAGTCTACGACGGCCTGCCAGTCGCCCTTGTGTAGGTAGAAGCGTGAGGCAAAGGCATAGGCAGCCTTCTTGGTAAAGTGAAATCGTGGAGCTTTGTAGTACCGATCGTTCACTAGGCTGATACCTCGGCGCAGGTCTTGCTCTATCTGTTCGTAGACCTCGGCCACAGTACCTCTCTGGTAGTCCACGAGTGCATTCTTCTCGGGGCGTGTGAGGTAGGGAATACCTGGGGACGAGGTTCCTGCACCACGATAGGGCTCGCACCATATATTGACCAGCATGAAGTGCAGGTAGGCACGTAGCATGAATGCCTCCCCATAGAGGGCACGCACTCGGTCGGTCTTGGGGTAGTCCTTGAGGAGCTCGAGGGCTTTGTTGGCCTGTGCAATGCCTTTGTAGCAGGCATTCCAGTAGTTGAGAGGCGTATCAAGGTCTTCTTGGTCGTAGTCCTCCCAGTAGTACATGGCTTCGGCGAGGCGGTAGTGGGTGCCATGGGGGCGTTCGCCTACGTTGTCGGTGCGTGCCTCTAGGAAGGCAAAGTAGCTCGCCGATGGATAGGCGGCCGTGAGGAGCTCGGCTATCTTGTCCTCCGAGTCTATCTCTATGTCGTGTGCGGCATCGGGGCTGACGTCGAGATGCCTGCATGCGAACCCTCCTAGGAGTAGGCACGCCACGAGCACACACCTATATAGGGGCATAAGTCTATTATTCGATTTCATAGTTAGATACCTACATTGAGCGTTAGGGTGTACTGACGAGGAGTAGGGAGAGATACACCACCCGACTGGTAGTACTCGGGATCTTGCCCTCGGAGCTTGGGATCGGCGTAGATGAGCAGAGGGTTGGTGATACTCAGCTTGAGGGCAAGGCTCTTGAGGTGCAGGCTCCTGCACGATGCCTCGGGGAAGGTATAGCCCAGCGACACGTTCTTGAGGCGAACGAAGCTACCATCGGCCACACGCACCTGCGAGTAGTTGTAGGTATTGTAGGCCTTCTCAATATTCTCGCGCCCTAGCCTATTGATCTGATCTTGAGAGGGGATAGTGGGGACGTCGGTCTTGAGCTCATCACCAGGGGCTAGCCAACGACGGCTGTAATCCTTGGAGAAGACATTGAGATCGGCGAAGGTAGGGTCGAAAGTGGGGTTGAGCCTAATCTTATTGCCAGCCTGCATGGTGATAAAGAAGCTAAAGTCCCAGCCCTTGTAGCGGAAGGTGTTGGACAACCCGCCCGTAATCGTAGGTTCTATGGCGCCATGGTAGATGAGATAGCTCTTGGAGTACTGGGTATCGAGGAAGTCGGCACCAGAGATTGCCGACAGGGGTGTAGCATTGGAGGGATAAAGCCCGAAGTCGAAGGTCGGCAGCCCCTCAGAGTTGAGCCCCTGGAAGTTGAAGGAGAAGAGTGCTCCCTTGGGGAAGCCCACGATATTGCCACGCCCTCGCCCAGCTACCATGTCGAAGGTGTTAGGGGAGTTGAGCAGGCGAGTAATCTCTTGGTTCATATAGCTAAGGACAAGCGATGTATCCCACGAGAAGTCCTTGGAGCGTATATTGCGGCTATGCAGGCTCAGCTCTACGCCTCGCGTACGCATGTCGCCAAAGTTGGCATACTTGTAGTACTGCCCCCCTACTCCCGAGGTACGGACGAGGTCGATGAGGTCGAAGGCATTGCGCTGATACAGGTCGAGCGTAGCCGATAGCCTATTGTCCCAGAGGCCAAGTTCGAGACCTACGTTGAGCTCGTACATCTTCTCCCACGTGAGGTCTCTATTCTCTAGATGCAGTATTTGTAGGGCGTTCTCTCTGTCCTCAAAGCGGTAGCGATTGACGATACCATTGAGGTACACCGCCTGGGAGTTGATGGCCTCTTCGTTCATCTTGGCCGTAAGCCCATAGCTGGCACGCAGGGCTAGCTTGCTGATGGAGCTATTCATGCTGGTCCAGAAGGGCTCGTGGTCGATATTCCACTTGGCCCCTACGTTCCAGGTAGGTAGCCACTTGTTGTGCGAGTGTCGCCCAGAGGCATTGGAGCCCTCATAGTTGAGAACAGCATTGACGACATACCTACCAGCATAGCCATAGGTAGCACTACCAGAGAAGGTGATACCGCGGTCGTACCGCTTGCCGAGGGCGAAGTACGAGGCTCCGCTATCGGACAGCTTTTGGAAGATAAGAGGGTTGCTAAAGATCTGGTTGCCCTTGTCGTACTGAATGCCGTAGCCAGAGAACGGGGTGTGCTCTCTATCGGCCGAGCGTACCTCGGCAAAGGCAAAGAGCTTGAGGTCGTGCTGGCCATAGGCCTTGCTGTAGTCGGCAGAGACACGCCCTAGGTAGCTCATGAGGCTGTTGTCGTTGCGCGTGAAGATACCTCCATGCGTCAGGGCAATGCGTGGGGTAGCCAGGGGGTTGTCTCGGTCGCGGAGCAGGTAGATATTCTCACGAGCCACATCGGGGGTCTCGTTGGCGCGCCATGCACGCACTAGGTTGCTCTGCTCGGTGATGTAGTGGGCCATGGTGGTGGTAGCCTTGCGCACAGACAGGAGGCCTCGTAGCTCGAGGCCCGAGAGGGGGCGATACCCGGCCTCTACCTGAGCCTTGAAGTCGAGCACACCGATGTCCATGTAGTTGTGGCGATACTCATCGAGGATGTTGAAGGCAGCCCAGTTGTTGCGGTAGTACTCTAGCTCGCCAGCATCATTGTAGGGGCGTAGCAGTCGGCTAGTGCCTAGGGCGTAGGCAAAGGGGTTGATGTCAAAGTCGCGCTCGTAGCCCCCCACAATGGTATTCTTCTTCTGTGGCATCGTGCCAGGGCTACGCTGTGAGCGTATGTTGCCATCGAGCGTCAGCGTGGCCTCTAGGCGATCGTTGATGTAGAATATACTCTTGAGCTTGGCCGTAAGGCGACTAACCCTATCGGTGATGGTCCAGCCTGGATCGTGCAGATAGCCTATAGAGGCATAGGTAGCACTGCGCTCGCCACCCGTAGAGAGGGTCAGCGTATGCGACGTCGTAGGTGCTAGGCGGAATAGGTGCTCGAACCAATCGGTATCGACCAGCTCCCTACTACGCAGATACTGGGCACGAGCCTCGGGAGTATTGGGCAGGAAGAAAGTGCCCGTCTTGGGGTTGAGCGTCGTGATGTCCTTGTACATCTGATGATAGATACCTCCTCGGCGGCCATAGAGCATCTGATCTATCGAGAAGTAGCCCTTGGCCTGCATCTCTTGATAGATCGCTAGGGTCTCTTGAGAGCCAAGCAGGTCAAACTGGCTGTAGCGAGGACGCAGGCGCACGCTACCCTCCATGGCATAGCCTACGGCTAGGGGGCTATTGCGCTTGCCCGACTTGGTGGTAACGACGATCACCCCATTGAGGGCTCGTGCTCCATAGATCGAGGTGGCCGAGGCGTCCTTGAGCACCTGTATATCCTGTATATCTGTAGCATTGAGGCCTGCTACAGCCGAGGAGATGAGTGTGGCGGCATCGCCCGAGGCGAGGTCCTCGACGCTCAGGGGGACGAGGTCTTCGTAGACTACCCCATCGATCACCCACAGAGGCTGTACGTTGCCTATGATAGAGGCACCCCCACGTATGTTGATACGAGGGGCAGCACCGAAGCTCCCCGAGATGTTCTGTATCGATAGCCCAGCCACACGCCCCTCGAGCATACGAGATATATCGCTAACGCCCTCCAGCTTGATATCGGCGAGCTTCACTTGGCTCGTGGCACCAGTGTAGGCACGGCTCTTGACCTTCTGATAGCCTGTGATAACGGCCTCCTCGATGATCTGGATGTCGTCGTAGAGGGTGATGCGCATCTCCGATGTCGAGCGTACGCTCTGCACCTGCGTCTTCATACCGATGAAAGAGAAGCGGAGCTTGTCCCCGATCTGTGCCTTGAGGGTGAAGCGCCCCTCAATATCGGTGGTCGTACCCTGTAGGGTGCCTAGGCGCACCACAGACACACCTGGCAGAGGCTGTCTAGAGCTATCGCGTACTATCCCCTTGATGACGATCTCCTGCGCCGATGCACTGGCCCCGAGCCATAGTATAGTGGCGATGAGGCAGGCGCGTAGCCGGCTGATGTAGTATAATAGTCTTGTTGATTGCATATGATCTCTTTAGAGCGTATAGTTGATCCCTACATAGATGCCCCGAGGGTGTCCTGCACGTAGCCCCGAGGGGTGGCGTGATACGAGGTAGGGGCTGTTGAGCAGATTGACAGCGTTGAGCTTGATGCTCAGCCCACGTGCCACGAGGACACGTGCCGAGGCATCGAGGACGAGATGCCTTGGCACACGCTCCGTCGCTATCATAGGGCCTTGACCTGGAGAGGTGCGCATATCGCCGTTGTAGCGAGCACTAAGGTGAAGCTCCCAGAGGCGATGCTCTAGACCCAGCTGTGCGGCGAGGGCATGCTTGTAGATATAGGGGATCTCGTCGCCTACGAAGACTCGTCCCCACGAGGAGCTCTCGAAGTCGCGTAGCATACGCGTATCGGTATAGGTATAGCTGAGCTGTATGGGTAGGCGCAGACTCCAGCTATCGGGTAGGGGGTTGTACTGGAGCATCAGCTCGGCACCATAGACACGTGCCTCCCCGACATCAAACTGCTCTAGTGTACCCTGTCCACCAGCGGCAGCGAGGTCGCTACCGAGCATATTGCTGTAGTTGTTGTAGTAGCCTATGGCCTCTGCCTTGAGCTTGTCTGTGGAGTAGCGTAGACCGAGCTCTGTATTGACACTGCTCTCAGCCCGCTGATCGGTGCCTGCGCTAGGAGGGGCAAAGCCCTTGTGCACACCAGCGAAGGTCGATAGCTCGTGGGACAACTTGTAGCTCAGCCCGAGGCTAGGTATGAGGGCGCGCACATGGTTGTGCGTCTCTAGGCGTTGGTGCCCCGAGCGGCGCGTATCCCCCTTGCCAAAGTCGCGCTTGTGTAGGTGTACGTCCTCATAGCGTAGTCCTGTGGTGATCACGAGCCTGTCCCAGCTGATCTTACCTAGGATGTATGAGGCGACGGCTCGGGCCGAGGTGATCTGGTTGGCCTGCGAACCAGGGATACCTGCGAGGAAGAGCACCGCCTTCCCTCCCTGCATGGCGTAGGTGTCATCCCACTGATAGCGGTCCTCGGCATCTTCGTGATAGCGTAGGGCTCCCTCGAGGTTGAGGTACACACTCCCCAGCTTGAGGCGGTGCTCGAGCTTGGTCTGTATGCCTCGCGAGTAGTAGGTGCGGTTGTTGGCACGTAGATAGAGGGCCTCGCCAGCATAGTCCTCCTCACCGCGTATGATGCGCATGTATCGCTCGTTGGTCTCGGGATAGTGCAGGATCTCACTAAGACCCTTCTTCTCATACTTGCCGATACCTATGCGCACGTCGTTGAGCTTGTACCAGTTGCGATGAAAGTGATTGTAGTAGATCTGTGTCAAGAGCTTGGTACGGGGCGAGAAGTCGATGTGGTAGCTGAGGGCACCCTGCCAGTGCGTGGTCTTCATCCTATCGAGCTGAGCCGCGGCATAGCGCATATAGGGCGAGGAGGCAAAGTCGGCCTCCGTCAACCCCAGATAGGTCTCGTCCGAGTCCTCGCCAGCATAGCCTAGCTTGAGCTCTACCGAGTGGTTGACCCCCTCGTCGTGGGCGGTGCTAGCACGTAGCTTGGCGATGATATCATTGCGCACGAAGCCTCGCTTGTCGCTCCACTTGTTGTCCTTGAACCCATCCGACTGATACCTCAGATACTCTACTAGATAGCCCCAGTGGCGGTAGCTATTGCCTAGCATTAGGTGCCCTTTGAGCGTATTGTATGAGCCATACGAACTATTCACACGCAGGGCCATGCGCTGGGGGATCGGCGTAGAGACCATATTGATAGCTCCCCCCGTAGTGAACGGGCCATACTGCACCTGGCTACTGCCCTTGAGCACCTCCACCGCGTACATACGTGCTGCATTGGGGAAGTAGTAGGCCGCTGGAGCTGAGTAAGGAGCAGGGGCTGCGAGGATGCCATCCTCCATGATGCTGATACGCTCGCTACGCTCGGCTTTGGTACCACGTAGACTGATGTTGGGCCTTAGGCCAAAGCCGTCCTCTTCGTACATATTGACACCAGGCACAGCTCTCAGCATACGGTTAATGTCGGTATAGCCCATCTTCTGTATCTCTAGGGGCGATACATAGTAAGCCGAGCCCGTGCGGTTGCGAGCCTGAAACTTGCTCCCGAGTATCTGCTTGGCCGACACGACGACCTCATCAAGTCGGCGTACGCTGGTGCTATCTGCCACGCTCTCCCTAGCCACCGAGGTCTGTGCCGATAGCCAGGACGATGTACACAAGCATACTCCTAGAGCGAGACTAATTAGGTTACTATCACTCATTGATCCATGTATGAGAAAATATACAATACAGCCTTCTTCACTAGACTGCGTTTATTACCGGGGACAAAAGTATAGCCCCCCGTGCGCTTCATCAATCCCTACCTCTAGGTATATCGACCCGCAATATCCGCATCGCACGTCCCCCCTCCTAGGTATAAGCTCGCGCACGCATCCTCGCACACCATCCACTCCTAATACCCTATGGGCTATCCGACCTCACTGGCTCTGCCTCGCCCCTAGGCAATGCCACGACGCTCTATCTCTCAAGCTCCATACACAGCGCACGGCTAGAGCCCTAGGGCGAACGAGGTGGACACTCCTGAGG